>JAPSHL010000025.1 GCA_031179905.1 Bacillus sp. (in: firmicutes)
CATCTGTTTTTCCCCATGAACCACCAATCGCCCATGTTCCAAAACTAACCTCACTTATCTTTACACCAGTTTTACCTAATTCTCTATACTTCATTGCCTGCCTCCTTCTTAATCATTTACGAAAATCCTTCAGCTCTTCAGACAAAGTTTTTGTATGGCTGTATACCTTCTTGTATATCCGGAACAACGTTTCATACTTTTGGGTATTTTCTTTGATTGGTTCATATTCCTTAACAGGTTTAACAAAATGGCTTGCACATTCTTGAAGGGAAGAAAACCAGCCTGCTCCAACTGCCGCAAGCATTGCCGCGCCCATTCCCGGTCCTTGCTCACTCGACAGCTTTAAAACCTTTGCCTGAAAAATATCTGCCTGCATCTGCAGCCATGCTTCATTTTTGGCTCCGCCGCCAATCGAAATAATCGTGTTGATATCTTTTCCGTTCTCTCGGAAAATTTCAATTGATTCATTCAAAGAAAATGTGATTCCCTCCATAACAGCCCGCACAAAATCCCTGCGCTTATGGGCAGCATCCATGCCTATAAAGCTTCCTCGAATCGCCGAATCGGCGTATGGCGTTCTTTCTCCAGATAAATACGGAGTAAACAACAGTCCATTTGATCCTATCGGGACGTTATCTACTTCTGCAAGAAGTTCGTTAAAACCTTCATGTTCGGCAAAAGTATCTTTAAACCAGCTCAAACTGTGACCTGCTGCTAATGTTACTCCCATCGTATAAAATGCATTTTCCTCACCATGATTGAAATAATGTACCTTTCCTTGAAAATCCTTGTCTGCTTTTTCTTCATAGGAAAGCACGACACCTGATGTGCCAATACTGCAAAGTGTTTTCCCAACTGTAAGAATGCCTGCACCAATTGCTCCACAAGCATTGTCAGCACCGCCGGCAAACACTTTGCAGGCAGGAGACAATCCTGTTTTCTCTGCAATACTTGCTGTGACAGTACCTACAAAGGCATGTGATTCAACAAGCGGCGGACAAAGACTAATATCAATCCCGAACAGTTCACAAAGATCTGTACTCCATTTTTTGTTACCTATATCCAACATTAATGTACCTGCTGCATCGGAGTATTCTGTATGTATGCAGCCAGTGAGCCTGTACCGAAGATAATCCTTTGGCAGCATGAAAACAGCAGCTTTTTCGTAAATCTCTTTTTCATATTGCTTAACCCATAACAGCTTCGGCAAAGTAAAGCCTTCCAATGCAGGATTTTTTGTTATAGAAAGCAGTTTTTCTCCCGCTTTGTCAACAATTAATCGGCACTGCTCTGTCGTTCTTGTATCATTCCAAAGTATCGCTTTTCGCAATACTTGATTTTCCTTGTTTAGGAGGACAAGGCCATGCATTTGCCCTGAAAAGCTAATCCCTTCTATGTCCTCTTTCTCCCCTTGAAACACTTCCATTATCTCAGTAAATCCTTCAAGCGTTTTTTGTACCCACTCCTCCGGTTCCTGTTCACTATAACCTGATTTCTCATGAATTAGAGGGTAAGACTTTGATACCTCATGAACGACATTTCCGTCTTTATCGACAAGCAAAATTTTTACAGCACTTGTACCCAAATCTACTCCAAAACAATACTTCACCATGATCACCTCATTTGGTAATTTGTCTTTCTTTTAAAAAATGTGCTGGTTCATTTATCCCAGCACATTCTCCCCTTTATACGTGAACAGCTGCCAATGTTTCCAGCAAATATTGGTTCACAATCGCTTTCAAGCGTTCTTGACGCCCTGATTTATTTGTAACATCGCCAATTTGCAACGCATATTGCTCCAATTTATGAAGGTTAGTTCTTCCTTCGACAATTTCAAGGCCGATTCCTTCCTTAAAGCTTGCATAACGGTCAGAAATGAAGTCTTCCAGCACTCGGTCCTCAATCAACTTATTGGCCACCTTAAGGCCGATAGCAAAGGAATCCATTCCCGCAATATGTGCATGGAAAAGATCTTCCGCTTCAAAAGAGCCTCTGCGAACCTTTGCGTCAAAATTCAAACCGCCTTTGCCAAGTCCCCCATTCATTAGAATTTCGTACATGGCCAATGTAGTGCTGTACAAATCTGTCGGAAATTCGTCTGTATCCCAGCCAATCAGTGTATCCCCCTGGTTGGCATCGACGGAACCAAGCATGCCGTTAATTCTGGCAACTCTTAATTCATGCTCGAAAGTGTGTCCGGCAAGTGTGGCATGATTCGCTTCAATATTAAACTTAAAGTGATCTTGAAGATTATATCTCTGCAAAAATGCCAATCCTGTCGCCACATCAAAATCATATTGATGCTTCGTAGGTTCTTTCGGCTTTGGTTCAATTAAGAAAGGAACATCAAACCCGATTTCTTGTGCATAATCAATAGCCATATGGAAGAAGCGGGCTAAGTTGTCCTGCTCCAATTTCATATCTGTGTTCAGCAATGTATCATACCCTTCTCGGCCGCCCCAGAACACATAGTTCTCAGCACCGAGTTCCTTGCCGATTTCAAGACCCTTTTTCACCTTTGCAGCTGCATATGCAAACACGTCAGCATTACTGGAAGTTGCCGCTCCGTGTACATATCTCGGATGTGTAAACATATTCGCTGTATTCCACAGCAGTTTTGTTTTACTTGTTTTCATATATTCCTTAATCATCGCTACAATCGGATCAAGATTATCATATGTTTCTTTTAATGTATTTCCCTCTGGTGCAATATCAGAATCATGAAAGCAGAAAAACGGAGCATTCAGTTTCTCAAATAACTCAAAGGCTGCTTCTACGCGTGCTTTCGCCAAGTCAAGGCCTTTTAAATGATCCCAAGGACGGATTGCTGTACCGCTTCCGAATGGGTCTGATCCATCCGCTGTGAATGTATGCCAGTAGGCTACAGAAAAACGGAGCTGATCTTCCATGGAAACACCATTTACGATTTCTTCTGGATTATAATACTTAAAGGAAAATGGATTTTTCGAAGCTGGACCTTCATACTTGATTTGATTAATATTTTCAAAATACGCCATTGTTAACTGCCTCCTCAATATTATCAACTGATTTTGATATCGCTTACAAATGATTTTAAAAGATTACTAGATATTGCAGCTTTGACGCTATTATAACAGCGCTTACTTAGTTTGTCTATTGAATAAACTAAGTTTTATATACTTTGTTTATTCATTGCCCAAACTTTATACAATTGTATTAATGTTTCTCCTTGTTAATGATAAAATAGGGTTATTCTATTACACAAAGGGGTTAAAAAAACAATTATGCCAATTACTTGGAATCAACAGGCTGTTAAAAAAGAAAACAAATCACTCGTACTTTCAGAGATCATCCGGCATTCCCCCCTTTCTCGCGCTGATATTGCCCAACGTTCTGGTTTAAACAAAGGAACCGTTTCTTCACTTGTAGCAGAACTGCTTGAAGAGAAGCTGATTATTGAATCAGGTCCAGGTGAATCGAGCGGCGGGAGAAGACCCGTCATGCTGCTCTTTAACCAAGGAGCGGGCTATACTATTGGACTTGATCTTGGAGTAAATTATATCCTTGGTGTTTTGACAGATCTCAACGGTACTATCGTCGCCGAAAAAAATGAACCATACAAAAATGTCGCCTATGAAGACACATTCAGCCGGGTAGTTGATGTTATCACATTATTAATAAATGCTGCCCCATCCTCTCCATATGGGATTGTAGGGATAGGAGTAGGAACACCTGGTATTGTCAATAAGGACGGCAAGCTGCTGCTCGCGCCTAATTTAGGTTGGCGCGACATCCCCCTAAAGACAGAGCTAGAGAAAGTCTTCCAAGTACCAGTAATTGTTGAGAACGAAGCCAATACTGGTGCATATGGTGAAAAGCAATTCGGGACCGGCCAACATGCAGATAACCTCATCTATGTCAGTACAGGCATCGGCATTGGCGCCGGCATTATTATTAACGGCGACCTATACAGCGGAGCTAACGGCTACTCTGGAGAAGTTGGCCATATGACGATTGATAGAAACGGTCCTAAGTGCTCATGCGGAAACAAAGGATGTTGGGAACTCTACGCATCCGAACAGGCGCTGTTGGCAAAAGCAAATCGCATGAAACTCACAAACGAAAAAGAGATCAGCCTAGCAGACATTATCTTTCTTGCCATAAAAGAAAACGGAGCCACAATCGAGCTTCTAGAAGAGATCAGTGAGAACCTGGCAATCGGCATCATCAACATCATTAACGCCTTCAATCCAGAACAAATTATCATCGGCAACCGCCTTGCTGCATGCAAACAATGGATGGAGCCAAAGCTTAAAGAGGTTATCAGCCAATATACATCTCCATTCAACCAGACAGATATTAAGATTGATTTCTCAGATCTGGCAATACCAGTGTCTGCTCTAGGCGCAGCAGCTTTCTCAGCAGAGGCTTTTTTGAAGGCACAGCAGCAGAGTTCTTAAATACCTGGCGTGAGCAGTACAATGCTTCACGCCAAGCAGGCTCAAGCAGACAGCATCTTCCTGCCCCTTTCCTCCATTATCCGGAATATACACACTCCTCCTGCCGTCCATATATAAGCAAGTGATATTCCACCAAAAAACGGGATTAGCCCTGGCATATACAGCAAAAGGAAAACTGTCAATGCTGTAAGGATGAATATTAATGCTGTTACATGAAAATGACTGATCCCTAGGAGAAGAGCATATTTGAAATAATCACGTAGCTTCAAGTCATAGTGGACATATACAGGAAAAAAGAAAACCAGCACTGTCATATAAAATACAGACAGCAATAGCAGCAAACCTGCCATAATCCCTTGCATTACACCCATTGCATACTGGAGAAACCAATAATCCAAAAATAGAATGATCCCAATTAGCAATAAGAATAGTCCTGCTATATTTGATTTGATAAATTCCTGTTTGTAAGCAGTATGAAATGTTCTCCAAAGAGGGATATCAGTTTCTTTTCTAAAACCTTTCCTTATTACTGCAAAGAGTGCTGCTGAGGCAGGCATAAACCCGAAAATAAACAGGCCAGCAGCTATATATACCATCCACAAGAAATTTAAGTATGCCAGCTTCGTAATCCACTCACATACAGTGAATAGTTTCCCCATCGATTTTGTCCACATAGCTTACTTAGTTTCCGCAAGCCATAGTATACTTGTCACACCACGTGGATAATATTTACTGCCTGCAATCTCCCCTGCGATGATCTGGTCGCTCCAGCTCCACACGGAAAGCACTGGATGTGTCAGCCATTTAACATGGGCAGCGTCTGCCATAGCCCCTTTTTCATCCCATTGCATTCCAAGAATTTCTCTTGCAATGAATTGGCTCAAATAAATTTTGCTCAGCCATGAATTGCTGCTTGTTGACGAGATTTTCCAGCCGCCATCTTCAAACAAACAAACCCCGTCTGTCATCACTGTTTCCAGATGTTTTTGTAATGCTTGAATATAATGACCAAACCGGCCTGTTTCCTCAAGAGCTTCCTTACAATTTGTGAAATATGGGAAAATGAGCCCCTCAATTGCTGGAATTATTTTAGAATCATTGCCTTCTCCAATTACTGCTGGGATATAGCCCTCTTCTGTCACATTTTCTACAATCGTATTTGCACTTTTTTCCGCTTGTAAGCCTGCTTGTTTTGCCAGGTCTTCTTTTCCCAGTTCCTTGAAAATCCTTTCAAGCGCCACATAAGAGGCCCAAATCTTGCCCGCAAGATAAATATTATTCCTCGCCTGTCCTAATGAAACATCTAAGCTGTCATACGTGGTTATTTCGGCTCCTCCCATCACCCGTGAGGAATCGAGTCCCATCAAACCGTTGCGTTTTTCAGGAATTGGATGGTCTCTGTTTAGCATGCTTTCAAAACAGCTCTCCACAATCGGCATGTTCGCTTTTAGCCATGCTTTATCCTCTGTATGTGACACGTAAACGGCAGCACATAATACCCAGTTTACAAGCTGTTCATGTGTCATATGGGAAAAACAGCCGTCAAGCCCATACAGCTCATAGGAAGAATAATGCGGACGAGAAATTGTATTAGCAACACCCATATCATGGGTAAAGCTGATACCGCCGGGATATACTTCATCACTATTCGGAAAACGGACTGTATCTTCGTAGCTGAAGCGTTTAACAAACATATCCAATTCATTTTTAACAGTCCATGGATTCATTTTCAGCTCAAAGAATATTTGGTCGACTGTTAAATCAAATGTATTCATCATCCTGTATTCTCCTTCATTCACAACCCAAAACGGTTCTCCGTCGTCACAGATAAGGAACTGTGTGGAACCATAATAGCTGCGAATAGAGTGAATCAGCATGAATTGCTGGTCTGCAGATAAGTGATTTGCAGCAAGCAGGCGCTCATCCGCAGCCTCTGCTCTTTCAGCTATCTCATCAAAATGCTCCAAAGCGTACGCAGCGACAGACTCTATATTATCAAAGTACTTAGTATAGTAATAAGAGGTATCCATTCCAGCTGTGACAATGCCGCCCCGATAAAAGCAGACAGCAAATCGGTATGTCCGCGATTCTCCAGCAGGTACATCTGCGACAAGTGCACCGAGCGCACCTAAGCCGAATGTCCAGTTTTCCTCATTCGGTGTTGTAAGGATATTCTCCATGCTGAAATGCATCGCTGACTTGATGTCATCACCACTAGCGGCAATTGCAGTCAGCCTTCCCTGGCCGATACCGGCAATTCCGTCCATCGTATCTTCAAGCCGCCTCATAGAGCTGTAAGGGTCACTGCCCTCATATCCGAAAAACGCACGTCTATCTTTACTGCCCTTTGTATTATCAACCGTCAATTCTGCAAGGACAGCAGGGAGGAGAATTCTTTTCATTTCATCCTCATTTCCCGCCCCCGGCTCTGGCACGGATTCTATTTGTGTATAAATCTTAAAGGTTAAGTCCCCCGCTTTCCATGTATCTGTTCCAAGCTTAAATTCCCTTGTCACCTCTTCTTTAGAATATGGAAAAATAATTTTCGGCTTATCTGGATCAGGGTCCATGTTTTCAATATCATACCGTTTGCTTTCGTCCTCCTCTTGGTATGCAAAAAATGGAAATGCCTCATAAACGCCTTCTTTATCTAAGCTTTCGACACCAATATAAACATTCTGTTTTGGTGAACGGCCAAGCTCCAAATCAAGCCCCCCGCCTGCACCTGGAAATCCGAGAGTAAAGCTTGAGAATGCTCCAATCGGGGAGTGATGTGCATTAAAAAACATATTTTCCGGCATAAAACACAGCTCCTTTTCGTTTTTTATCCTTTGACAGAACCTGCTGCCAATCCTTCAACAATGCGATTACTCAATGCGATAAAAGCAATTAATATCGGAATAATGCTGATCATTAAGGTGGCCCCAATTGCCCCCCAATCTGTCAAATATTGCCCCACAAAATTATTGACACCAACTGTTAAAGTTTTCCATTTATCAGAACTGATAAATGTATTCACAAACACAAATTCATTCCAGTTATAAATCATGTTGATGATGATGATTGTTGCCATCACTGGTGTTGTCATCGGCAAGGTGATTTGAAAAAAGATTCTGTGTATCGAACAGCCATCCATAACCGCTGCCTCTTCAATTTCTCTTGGGAGTGTCTGATAGAATCCCAATAAAATCATAATCGTCAATGGCAGGTTGAAGGCTGTATAGGAAATGATGATGGAAATGGGATTATCGATCAGATGCAAGTTGTTAAAAAAGCTGAACAATGGAATTAAGGTCGAATGCAGCGGAATCATAATTCCTACCATAAATAGTCCAAGAACAAGCTTGCTTAATTTCCAATACATCCTTGTTATCGCAAAAGTGACAAAGCTTGCGAGGATGACCGTCAACAGCACTGCGACAACTGTAATCCAAACACTGTTGAAGAAATACAGACTGATATTTCCTTGTGTCCAGACCTTTACATAATTGCTCCATTGCGGGTCCTTTGGCAGTGCAAAGGGTGATAACCCAAACACTTCTTGATTTGTTTTCAAGGAAAAAAAGAACAGCCACACTAATGGATATATCTGAAATACAGCGATAATCCCCAATATAAGGTAGAGTAAGCCAAAGCCGACTTTTGAGCCAATGGAGCTTTTTGGTCTAGGCGAAGTGTGAGGAATCGTCTTCATTCTCTTTTGCGTTGTTATTTCACTCATTTTTTATCACTCCTCCCTTAATACTGAACATCTTCTTTCGATGCTGTAAGTTTTTGAATGATCCATGTCATAACAAGGCAAAGGATTAAGAGTGCAAAGCCAATGGCACTGCCATAGCCAAAGTTATAAGTCTTAAAAGCCTCTTTGTACATGTAGGAAGCAATTACTTCACTTGAGCCGTTCGGGCCGCCTCCAGTCATAACATAAATAAGGTCAAAGTATTTGAGTGAACCGACTATCGCGAGGACAATCGTCACTTTGATCACTCCTGAAATGAGTGGAAGCTTTATTCTGTAAGCAATCTGCAAAGGTGTCGCTCCATCAATTTTTGCTGCTTCAATCACTTCCTCGGGTACGTTTTTTAATGCAGCATAGTAGATAATGATATAGAAGCCAGCATATTGCCAGATGATTGGAACAAAGATAGCAAAAAGTACAAGGTTAGGATCTGCCAGCCAAATTGGGGTATTTTCCACACCAAACAGCTCAAGCAATTTATTGAGCATTCCATTTGTCGGGTCAAATATTTTCAGCCAAAGTTGTGCAATTGCCACAGATGACAGAAGCATCGGAATCAGATAGATTTTTCGGAGCAGATTCGCTCCTTTAATCCTGCTTGCCAGAATTACGGAAATGATTAAATAGAAAATCAAGCTTATTGCTGAAAATACGGCCAATAAAACTGAATGATACGTACTAGTCCAAAACATCTTATCCTTTATCAGCTGCACATAATTATCCAATCCGATAAACTTCATTGCCCCGATCCCATCCCAATCCATCAGCCCGTAATAGCCTGTCAGGACAATCGGAATGTATATCAGCACCAGAATTAACAGCAAAGCAGGCAGCACGTATAAGCAAATCGCGAATTTATTGGACATGACTGTTTTCATTTCCTATTCCTCCTTCCTTTTTCCAAGTTTAGGGGCAATAAAAACGCCCCCCTGTTGCACGCTATTATTAAGTCCTGATCTTACTCTTCCTCAGCTAACGCCTCTTCCTGCTTCTTCACAAATTCCTTAGGTGCTGCCTGGCCGCCAAACAAGGATTGAATCATATCCAAATGGACTTGTGCAACACTTGAGCTCATTTGTACGTCTGCATAAAGGGTCAAGTTGGAAGCATTGCTTAAATCATTCAGTATATCGATATACATTTGGTCAAGCTCTGTATTGGAAGTGTCGACAACTGTTGCAGGAATAACTCCAGCATCCGTCACTGAATGCTTGCCCCACTCTTTTACAAGGTATGAAACAAAATCCTTTGCTTCTTCCTTCACCTTCGAGTTTTCTGACACAAACAAACCGACTCCTGGTCCTCCTACAAAGCTGTTAATATCTCCTTTACCGCCTTCATATGTTGGAAATTTGAAGTAGCCTACTTTTTCTTTAAACTCATCGGTTACATCAGGGCTTGTTGTGTAGTTTGGCAATTCCCATGTTGCCATCAAATACATCGCTGCCTGTTCATTCATGAAATAGCCTTTCGCCTCATCATTTGATAAGCCATTAAAGCCTTTCACAAACGCCCCCATATCAACAAGCTTTTTCACTTCTTCAGCAGCTTTCAATAATGTTGGATCTTCAAAGCTGCCGGACCGGTTGATCGCATTTGCCAATGCTTCAGGGCCGCCGATGCGGTCTGCAAGATACATATACCACATGGATCCTGTCCATCTGTCCTTGTTTCCGAGAGTGATAGGCGTAACTCCCTTATCCACTAATGTTTTCACTACATCCAAAAACTGATCATATGTTTCTGGTATTTCAAGATTATATTTCTCAAAGATTTCCTTGTTATAGTAAACTGGCGTGATATTCAGCTCAAGCGGCAGTCCATATGTTTTACCATCCACTGCATATGCTTCTGTCGTACCTGCAACAAACTGATCCTTAAAGTCACTTTCAATTTTGTCATCTAATGGTGCTAGCATATTACCTTCCACGAAAGGCTTAAGGTAGCCAGCTGCCCATGTTACCCCAACATCCGGAAGTTCATTTGATGCGGAGAGAACCTTAATTTTATCTTTATATTGTTCATTTCCAAGAATTTCTGTTTGAATTTTCACATCTGGGTGTTCCTTTTCATATTGCTTGATGATGTTATTCACAATCGTGTACTGTGCCTTTGAAGAACCTTCTGGCCATAGATGCATAAACTTGATTACTGTTCCCTCTTCACTTGAAGCGCTTTCATTCCCTGAAGAAGAACATCCTGATAATGCTAAGACAGCTATCATGACAACGGACATCAAAATCGAAAAAGATTTATGTCTGAACACTTTTTTTCCCCCTTTTTTTAGATGCTTTGATTACAATATGAGTCTATCATCTTTTCTAATCACCCCGATAGGTCACTGTCATTAGGAAAAATACTACTTTCTTTAGAAAACCCTTACATTATTTGTTTTTCTATACATGCTGGGTGTAACACCTTCGTGCTCCCGAAAAATTTTAATAAAGTATTTAGCTGTTTTATAACCGCATTCCTCTGCTATATCTGCAATAGGATGATTTGTGGCAATCAGCAGTTCCTTGGCGTGCTGAATTCGCCGCCTTGTTATATATTCACTGAATGTTAACTTCATCTGTTCCTTGAAAAGAACACTTAAATAACTTGGATTTAAGTGGATATAGTCTGCAACACCTTTGAGACTAAGTTCCATTTTTAAATGCTGGTCAATGTAGCGGACGGCTTCTCTAATAGGCTCTTTCGTGAAATTTTCTTTCATCGTAATGGTCAGCAACTTTTCATCGACAACTTTTTCAATTATTTCCGTCCTAGTTTTCTGTGTTTCTTTCTGAATAGCATCTTCAATTGCCTCAATCAATTTCTTTTTACTGACGGGCTTAAGCAAATAGTTGATCACGCCTAAGCGGAGTGCTTCCTGTGCATAAGCAAATTCAGAATAGGCAGAGATAACAATCGCAACAGGGGAAGCATTTTGCTCTTTAATCACTTGTAACAGCTTGATACCAGTGATTTCAGGCATGAGTATATCCGTTATTAAAATATGAATTTTATGCTGCTTGACTAGCTCAATCGCTTCCTCGCCATTAGCAGCAACAAGAATTTTCCAGTCTCCATTTGCCCAAGCATCAAGCGTTCTCTTGATTCCTTGTCTTGCCATCGGTTCGTCATCGACAATTAGGATTGTTTTTACATACATTCTTGTTCTCCCCCTATAATCGGAATTTCAAAGGAAACAGAGGTTCCTTTGTTTCGCTTACTCTTAATTTTCAAACCATTCTGTCCAGTCTCCTGGTAATAAAGCTTAAGCCTTGTGTTTACATTGGAAACAGCCATTCCTTTTCCATTTATAGATGTAATTTCTCCAATCTCCATCCTTGCCTTGATTTTCTCTAGTTTCTCTTCTGCGATACCTGCACCATCATCTTCTACGGTTACCAACAATTTTTGACTGTTGCACACTAATCTGACAGATATGATAATAGTGCAAATTCCTATCTTGTTTCCTGCACCATGTATAACAGCGTTTTCTACTAACGGCTGAATCAAGAATTTCGGCACTCTGACCAGTTCATAGACCGTATCCATCTCGATGCGCCATGTCAATTGATCCCCAAAACGCATTTTCATAATTTCCATAAAATCGTTGATATGATTAAGTTCATCCTTCATGTATACCCATTCATCCTCTGGGCTGTTCGTGATTGTATACCGAAACAAATTGGACATTGCCAAAACTGTTTCTGCAAGCTCCTCTTCATTTTTATCCTCTAGCGACCAATGAAGGGCATTGAGGGTATTAAAGAGAAAATGCGGGTTAATCTGGGCTTGTATTGCTTTTAGTTCGCTTCTGCTCTTGACAATTTCCTTTTCATATACCATCTTGATTAAATGGTTTGTTTCTTTAACAAGCTGGTTATAGGTACTATTCAATTCATTTATTTCATTAACAGAGGGAAGCTTCGGATTTAACGCAAGTGACCCTTGACTTGCATGTCTCATTGTTTTGGTGAGCTTGATTATTGGCCTTGTGATAATGGTAGACAAAAATAAAGAACAAATGAAAAAGATCAGCAGACCGAACACCCCAGAAACTAAAATACTTGAACGAAGAACAGAAATCCCGCTTGTCAAAGCGGTGACAGGAGTAAGTATAAGCACCGTCCACCCTGTAATATCCGATACCTCTCTTGTTACCATATAATCCCGACTATTTATTTGAACAGTTGATTTTTCATTATGTATGATGGATTGAAGAGGCTTGTCATAATCGGCAATAATCGGCTCAAGAGATTTATCAAGCAGTATGGAGTACTGGTTTGTTTCATCAGTCAAATCTTTGTTGACGAATTGAAAATACTCTTTATAAATGCTGATGAGAATATACCCTCCATTCGCATAATTTCTGTCCATTAAATTTACTCTTCTTATTGCAAGAAAATAATTAGCATCTTTCGGATCCTCACCAATCCACACCAGTTTTCCTTTTTCCCTTTTCGCCATTTCCACCCAGCTCTTCTTCAATTTGACTGTTGAAGTTGCATCATCCAGAGGAAGAATACGATGTTCATCGTTTGTGAAAAGCTGAAATGAAAAAATGCCATCAGAGTTTGCTGTAATGGTGTTAACTGTTCCCATCAATTGTTGCAGCTCTAAAAATGGCACTTCCTTATAGTCATATTCCTTCGTTAGCAGCTTTTGAACTTTGTCATTTGTAACAACAAGCTTTGAAGCCATGTTAATTTGCTCATACAGTGATTCAAGTCTCCCATTGGCTTCCACAGCCACTTGTTTAATTTGTTTTTCTGCATTATTTTTTAGCAGAGATGATACTTGATTGAATGTTAGAATACTGACAATCAACAAAACCATGAACATAACGGACAGAAAAACAATTAATATTTGGTTTCGTAACGTGTTCCATCTGCTTAACAAACTACGCATAAACTTCCCCCCTTTTAATGCGAAGGCATTACCACTTATAAGCAGTAATTGACTATTTGCTTCTCCTTTACAAGTCTATGAATGAAGTTGTTCCTTTTTAAGTTTCTCCATTCATTTTTACTAACTTTGTTTAATCGATATACAAACTAATCAAATCTATTTCTTATTAAGTCAGCCTTCTATTCTCCTTAAAAATGTAAGCCCTTACTCAATCCGAATTATACTATTTTTTCAAGAAGGTGGATATAGAGAGTGTCATAATTTAGCCAAAAAATTAACTGACATAAATAAAAAAGAAACACGAAATCTAAACAAGATGCCGTGTCTCCTTTTTATGAAAGCAGTTCCTCTGCAATCAGTCTGTATGAATTGATCTTATCAGCTAGATCATGTGTGATTGTGACGATCATGATTTCGTCTGCGCCGTAAACTTCATTTATTTTTAAAAGTTTATCTTTTACCTCTTTTGGATTCCCGATGATTGTTTTCTCTTTTATGGATGAAAGCTTTTGTATCTCTTCATCGGTAACCTTGTACGCTTTTGCCTCTTCAATAGATGGGACACCTCGTTCTCCCTCTCCTTTGGCTGTTTGTAACGACCATATAAGTGAACTTAAGGAAATTTCCTCTGCTTTTTCTGTCGTTTCTGCACAAATGGCAGATACTGCAACAATCGCTTCTGCTCTTTGTCCCTCTTTTCGTTCCCTGAAGGCAGCCTTATATGCTTGAACAATTTCAGGCCCATCATTTTCGCTCATAAAATGGCCAAATGTATAGGCAAGACCGAGCTTTCCTGCAAGAGCAGCGCTTTTTTTGCTTGTCCCAAGAAGCCATGGCACAGGTGAAATTGCTGGAATAGGAGCTGCTGATAATGTTGCTTGCTCATGCTGTGCAGGATATTCATCATCCAAAAACATCAGCAGTTCCTTTATGTTTTCAGGCATTGCCCAAACTTGCTTGAGAAAGTTTTCGCTCAAGGCATTACTTGCTTCTGCTGAACCACCTGGTGCTCTCCCAATGCCTATATCCACCCTATTAGGAAAAAGTGTAGCAAGCATGTTGTAAACTTCAGCAACCTTATATGGCTTATAATAGGGCAATAGGACAGCACCTGCACCAATACGAATTGTGCTGGTATTTGCTCCGATATAGCTCAGCATCACTTCTGGTGCTGAGCACGCAAGGCCAGGCAAATCATGATGTTCTGCAAGCCAATAGCGTGTATAGCCAAATTTCTCTCCTGCTTGCGCCAATTTTGCAGATGCAGCTAGGGCTTCCTGAGCGTTTTGATTAGTAGAAACCGGTGATTGATCTAAAATACCTAATCTCATCAAGTTGCCTTCTTTCTATCCGTTCCTTTTTTCCAGTAGTGTTAACGTGAACTCGCCAATATTACCTTTTTCATATAAATTCGTAACCGATGTTGAATATTGTTGAATAGCTGCCTCAAAAGACAGCTGTTTTTCTGGAACAGCTACACGAAAATCATTTTTATATAATAGTGTAGTGATTGCATGATAGTCTTCATTTCCTACATTAAATACGACAGTAATAGAATGCAGGCCATCTTGCAGCTCTTCTTTATAGCTTTTTACATGTATAACGGTATCATTAAGTTTAATTTCCTTTACCATTTCTTTCATTCCCTCCTGTTTTTATAAAAGCAAACTCCGCAATTCCTCATCTGTAATGGAAGACAGCACTGCTTCATCTGTATTGATAATCTCATCAACAAGAAGCCGTTTCTTTTCCTGCAGTTCATGAATCTTCTCTTCAATTGTTCCTTTTGCCATCAGCTTTATTACTTGAACGACGTTTTCCTGGCCTATCCGGTGGGCACGGTCGGCAGCCTGTTCTTCTACAGCTGGATTCCACCAAGTATCATAAAGAATTACAGTATCTGCCGTCATTAAATTAAGCCCTGTACCGCCTGCCTTTAAACTGATTAAAAAGTAGTCCCTTTCACCAGCATTATATCTATGGCATAGTTCTACTCTTTCACTTGATGGTGTATTCCCGTCAAGATAGAAGAAAGGCATATCTTTAATGGCAAGCTCCCTTCCGATCAACTCAAGCATCTTCGTAAACTGGGAGAAAATTAACACACGTCTGCCCGCTTGCTTTGACTCCTCTATTAATTGCATCAGCTGCTCCAGCTTAGATGATTTGCCATTATAGCCGTCTACAAATAGGGCCGGATGGCAGCAGATCTGTCTAAGTCTCGTCAAGCCTGCCAATATTCTGATGCGGTTTTTGCGCAGTGTCGCTTTATCGAGATGTTTAAATGTATCATGGCGAAGTTTTGCTAAATAAGCACCATACAGTTTCTTTTGTTCAGGAAGCAAATCAACTGCTTCTTCCCATTCCTCTTTACCAGGCAATTCCATTAGAACATCCTCTTTAAGACGGCGCAGCAGAAATGGTTTTATGCGCTGTGCTATTTGCTTTCTCGTTAGGTTTGCATATTCCTTTAAACTTCTGAAAAGCTGTGGAAAAACGATATAATAGAGTGACCACAATTCTTCAATAGAATTTTCCACAGGTGTTCCAGTCAGAGCAAAGCGGTTATCCGCATGAATTTGCTTAACGGCCTTTGCCGTTTGTGTTCCAGCATTCTTAAAGGCTTGTGCTTCATCGAAAAATGCTGTGTGGAAGATATGTGTTGCATACCATTTAATATCCTTGCGTATCAATGGATAGGATGTGATTACCACATCAATTCCATCCAGTTCATCCAGCAGCTGTTTCCGCTCATTGGCAGCACCATCAATAACAATTGCTTGAATCTCCGAAGCAAATTTCATTATTTCCTGAAGCCAGTTATATGTTAACGAAGACGGACAAACAATCAACACCGGCTTTTTATCCTTTCTTATTGCCGACAGTTCTGATGCAATGAAGGTAATGCTTTGCAGCGTTTTTCCCAGTCCCATATCATCTGCAAGAATACCACCAAAACCATACTTGGCAAGTGTCTTCATCCACTTAAAACCTGTTTTCTGGTATTCCTTTAAAATCGATTGCAAATGCTCAGGCACTTCCATATTGGAACGTTCGGGGTTTCTGATTACTTGCATAAGCTCCGCCATCGATTCGTCCAGCTCTAGGATGCCTTGCTCTCCATCTGAAAACAAGGACAGGCCTTCTGTAAAAGGCAACTCGAACATATCGATTTCCTCTTTCAGCTCAAGCTCTGGAAAGCGTAAAAACTGCTGAATTTTTTCAAATTCTCTAGTTTGCAAGGATAGCAGGGAGCCGTTTTGTAACCGATAGTATTTACGTTTTTCCTCTAAGGCCGACAGCAATTCCTTAATCTCTCTTTCCGGGAAGCCATCCATTTCGAATTTGAATTCAAGCCAGTTAATGCGGTCTTTTTTAACCTTTACTTTGAATTTCGGAAAACTGTTTCCCTTGAAAATCCGGTTGCGCACTGCTGTTGTAGCGTATATTTGTACACTTCTTTTTAATTCTGGCAAGGTATTATACAGGAATTCATACTCCAGCTCCTCGTTGTAGAGGATATAGCCGCTTTCTGTTTGGGCAAACGAGCTCTTTTCCATTATTCTAAGAATTTCATTTTCCTTTTCTTCCTCCCTGACAAAAATACCTTGTGCAGGAACATCTCGACTTTCAACGGGATTTAGCATAATAGACCCATAATGAAATTCCAGACTTGCCAACAGTCGATTATTGACACGGTCTAAATACAGTTTTGCCAAAAGCGGTGTTTGGACAAACTGGCTGCTAATATGCACACTGCCCAATTTCCTTAAATTAGGTGCTACCTTTTCCAGAAAAAACTCGGCTTGGTTCTGGCGGATTGGAATATGATTTGTGCCTGTCTGCTCAAGCATCCCTTTTAACTCCGCAAGCCTTTGAATATCTTGACTGTCCACCTCATAGATCGTTCCGCTTGTAACTACAGAATCATACATAGGAAGCAGCTGGATCTGTTCCATTCCAGAAATAGATAGTTGATGATTCCCTGTCTTCCCATGCTCGAATTGGAAGGTTAACGGCAGCTGCCCATTGGAAAGGTGCAAGCCCTGATATTTTTCTCCCCAGCATTGAAATTCAACATGAGGGGCCTTCGTGAGGCGTTTGCGAACAGATGGCCAGGATGAGGGGGGAAGCAGCAGCATTTGCTTTTCCTCAGTCAATCCGTTTTGTCTTAATTGCGGCAAGTAAACATTCTCATCCCCTGCTACCGCCAGTAGTTCTCCCAATACAGCATCCGCTTCCTTTATAAAGCAATGTGTTTCTGGATTATAGTTTATATTATCCGCTGTATAGGCATTTGCATGTTTCCAAGAAAGTAAAAAGGCGTGAATATCTGAAAGGACAACACCGTCGATACTCATCTCAACTACAAGCATAGTCCTATGTTTACTTACTTCTGCCACCCGGCAAACAAACTCCGCTTTTCTTACTTCTCTATTTTCAAAATGACGTTGATGAGCGCTTTTCCTCTTAGGCTGCAAATCGAAAATAGACATTAATTCGTCTGCAAGCATATCCTCTCTCTGCTCTATATGCGGTGAGGTTTTCTTTAGCTGATGTTCATAAATCGCTAGTAAAACTGCGGCCACATGCTGACAATCCTTCTGAAAGGAAGCAAGCTTAGGACAGGAGCAAACTGCTTGAATCTTACCTGAGGTTGCCTTTATGCTCACATTAAAATCATCTGCACCATGGACAATAGCCTTACATATATCTGAATTAAATAATTGAAATGTAACTTTATTACTTCTCACAAAAGAATCTCCTCGCTTGAAGGAGACATTGCCACACATATCTTTTATGATGTTTTTTGTAAGCTTTGCATTCATCCGGCTTTCTCCTTCTTCGACAAGTTCAATTGCTTTCTATTCTCTTGTTTCATTCTAACACCGTGCCTTTTACGCAACAAACAATGTGCACCACCAAAAAAAACCATTATTTACAAACCAGGACATGCCTTTTGAAGCTGCCTTTTTTTGCTGTGCAACGGTCGACAATTACAAATTCAGCTTGACCGACAGCCTCATCTACTTCTTCTATTGATACAATGACTGCCTTCTTAGCAAACCGTCTCGCACTTTTAAGCATTTCGAGCTTTTCTTCATAAGGAAGTACAGAACAAAGGTTATAAGGCATATCAATAACGGCTACATCAAATTCACCCTGCACCTCTTTAATATCCTGTAACAATATCTCTCCACTTAAATGGAAATAGGCAATATTTTCTCGTGCTTTGCCTGTTACAAGCGGGTTTATATCACTGCCGACAATGTCTATTCCCATCGATAATGCTTCAATTAAAACAGTGCCTATTCCACAGCAAGGATCAATTGCCTTAACACCGACTGGATGCGGTACGGCAATATTAGCAACAGCCCTTGCTAGCCTCGTGCTTAATGCAGTGGAATATTGATTAGGCTTATTTTGATGCTCCAGCCAAACAGCTTTGCTTTTATGGTAGTACCCAAATACCCAGCGCTCATTTACAAACATGACTGCATATGTACGTTCAGGATCGAGTAAATCAACCTTTCCCTCTATATAAGCACCAGCTTCTCTTTCCATTCGTTTTCTGTCTGAAAATGGAGTATTTCCGTCTCCTTTAATAAAAACGACTTTATAGGAGGCTTCAATTAGTTCCATTTCACTAACTACCGAAAGTAACTCGTTAAAGCCTTCACTTTCTGCAAGTATGTCCACTCTTCCTTTCATAAATGGACTTCTGCTTTGGTCCAGCTCAAGGTTGCTTTCTACAAAACCAGTGGCAGAGATACTGTCTTCTGGAAACAAGGAACGCATTTCAAGCTGGCATAAGTCTGTCTCATCCTCATGAAAAGAAATGGAATAAATATAACCTTTGTTTTTCAATTAATAACCCTCATTCTAATTCAAGTTTATTATGCTATTATAATGGACTTACAGAAGTATTACTATTAAACGGGCTGATAGTATTTACTTCCAAATTTGCTATATGCGAACAAAAAAGATGCTCCTTTAATAGGAACATCTTCTAATATCTAATAAACCTATTTATACAGACAGCATTTCAGTTACTGTTGACTGGATTGCTTCTGCCAGCTTTTCTGGTGCTGTTAAGTACAACAGTCCGTTTCCTTCTAGTTTTGGAGAGAAGCCAAGAGGAACAGTCCGTTTAATGAGCTGTGCATACAGCTCTGGTTCTGTAAGCTGTCTATCAAACTCCTGAACTGCAATTGCTTTAATTAAGGCAAGCCCGCCGGTGACATGTGGTGCCGCCATTGATGTACCGCTAAGTCTAGCATATTGGCCGCCCATATATGTGGACAGGATATTTTCTCCTGGTGCTGCAAGGTCCACTTCCCGGTTAGAATTCGAGAATTCAGAAGAGTTTCGTGTGAAGTCAACTGAACCCACACTGATTACCTCATTATAGGCTGCCGGGTAACCGAGCTCTTCTGTTGTATCACGTCCATCTCCTTCATTACCTGCCGCGCAAACGACAAGAATTTGGTTGTCTACCGCCCTTTTCACAGCATCATGGAGAGCTTGGACATCATCGGGTCCTCCTAAACTCATCGAAATTATATCTACATTTTGTTCAATTGCATAATGAATTCCATTAGCAATCCAATCATATTGCCCTGAACCTTGTCCATTAAGAACCTTTACGATTAAAAGAGAAACTTCCGGTGCGGCACCTGCCACTCCAATGCTGTTTTCAACTGCTCCAATGGTTCCGGCCACATGTGTGCCATGCCCATTGTAATCACTATAAATATCTGGATTTGAATTATCGTCATCTGTAAAGTTATAGCCGCCGATAATGCGTTCTTGCAAATCAGGATGTGTTGTATCGCAGCCTGTATCAAGGATTGCGACCTTTATACCCTTTCCTTTCGACTTATTCCATAATGCAGGTGCTTGAATTAGCTGAATTCCTGTCGGCACCTCGTTAGCCATTTGTACCACTTGCTCCACTTTGTAAGGTATTACCTTCACTTCTGGTCTCATATCATGATCCCTCCTGTAGGATTAGTAGTTTACATTAAATAGTTTAACAATTTAGTATATTTCCAAAAAGTGCCTTTCGACTCATATAAGAACACATGTTTCGTTAAAATATACGGATTTGATTATCCTGTCCCTAATAAGAATGAATCAGCGGTTGCCCAATAATTTCAAGTAATAGCAAGGTTTTGGGAGTGTAATGCAGCAATAACTTAATTATTAATAAAAAGAATCACGTCTTCTATTAAATTTATTAATCATTACCTCTATACAATCCAAAGAGATTAGATTATTATCTAATTAGATAATAATCTAAAAAGGTGATGTTCATGTCCATTCTGTCGAAAGAAAAAGAATATCAAAAGCTGTTTATTTCTGGTCTTATAAATGGCATTGGAGACAGATTCAGCCAGGTAGCATCCCTGTCTCTCCTCTTGCAGCTATCTGGATCCGGCATGTCTGTCGGGATAACCCTAGCGCTAAGAATGTTGCCATTTTTGCTGTTTGGGCCTATAAGCAACAAAGTTGCAGCTAAATGGTCCCGAAAAAAAGTAATGATATATACGGACACAATCCGGTCAGGCATTGCCTTATCCTTTCTATTTGTCGACAGCAAGGCAGATATATGGATTATCTACATCGCTTCCTTTCTATTGGCTAGCGGAGAGGCACTTTATGCGCCAGTACGGAAGGCAAGCATTCCAGTCATAATAAGTGCTGAAAATATGAAGGCAGCAAACGGATGGGAACAAGTTCAATTAGGCTTTGTCCTTGTTATCGGGGCATTTTCTGGCGGAATCGTTTCCTTTCTATTCGGACAAAAGGCCGCTTTTGTTGTTAATATCCTATCCTTTTTAATTGCTGCTGCTCTTACAAGCAGAATTACCAGTTTAGATAGTGCCAGTGAGCACACAGCCAATCATGCTGGAACGAAACTCACAGGAAATCCGCTTATATCCGTGATTTTCTCTTCATCCTTATTTATCATGCTGCTGAGTGCTGATATTTTCATACCAATAGCAAACGGAATAGAAAATGTCCTCATTAGCATTTATGCAGAAAACACCTTTCATGCGGCAGATTTAGGGGTAGGCATTTTATACAGTGTACTGGGTATTGGCTTTATTATCAGCCCTCTTTTCACTCGAATAATTAAAGCTCACTTCTTATTATTTGCCTATCTCGCGATGATCATCGAAGGA
The DNA here is from genome assembly GCA_031179905.1 of Bacillus sp. (in: firmicutes). GTDB lineage: Bacteria > Bacillota > Bacilli > Bacillales > Cytobacillaceae > Niallia. Next base: position 21,267 of record JAPSHL010000025.1, read on the forward strand.
GTTATTCTGTTTATTGTAAGCCAGTTAAACTCCTTTACGATGATTGCCATCCTCTTTGGGGTTTTGACAGTTTTTGGAGGAGTCGGAAATACACTGCTTGATACCGTTGTAATGAAAACAATACCGCAAAAGCATCAAGGAAGTTATTTTGCATTGTCTGCAACAATCGGCAATACAAGCTTAGGTTTATCTATGTTTGTAACAGGTCTGCTTCTTGGAGTATTCGAGCCCCGAACATTAGGTGCGGTAAATGGACTTTTGTATATAATTTTCGGGGGAATCTATCTTTTGTGGAGCATTCAAGTTTTCCGGCGGAAGAGTATTCCATGAGAGTAATTTGCATAAAAAAATGTATCCTTTTGAAAGGATACATTTTTCGGGAAGATTACCGCATATTTTTCAGTGGAACGAACACTGTTCCTTCCGTTTTTTTTCGCTGTATATAACGCCCTATCGGCCTCATGCATAAGCGCTTCGATAAGCTTACTGTTTGTAACTTCACTGTCTTGTATAGCACCAATGGAAACACCCAGCTTAGTGTAAGAGTAATTTCTTTCCCGTATACTTCCACTTGTTTTGTCTCAATTTCTGTGCGGATTTTCTCGGCAATGTGAACAGCATCCTGTCTAGCTGTATTAAGCAGACAAATAATAAATTCCTCGCCGCCGTACAATAATATCAAATTTTCTGAGATGCATTTTAGCAAGTTGAACCACTTGCTTTAAGATAATGTCTCCTGCTTTATGGCCATAAGTATCGTTTTACTTTTTTAAAATGGTCCACATCAAACATGATGATAGCCAAAGCTATTCAAATTTTCATTTCCGAGAAGTTCTTCTGTTCTTTGCAGAAAGAAGGTGCGGTTATAAACCAAACCTTTGTCAACCCATCTATACTTGCGATGGCTTTTTAGCTTATCTTGCAAATGGATTCTGTCTGTTAGATCTACAAATGTAATGATTGGCCAAGATGCTTTTTTCCTGTGCAGCACTGGGGTGAACTTAATCTGATAATGGCTTTCCCCATTTGCTGTGTCCTGTTTATAATCTTGCTTTTCTCCTTTAGTTATTATTTCTAATAACTCTTGACTGTCATTAAGGATATCGTTAATAGATTTCCCGATCGCACGGCTGATTATCGGCACCATTTTCGAACTAAACAGCACATGGGTAGAAAAAAAGAGGGCGCTAATGTACTTGTACATAGCGCCTTCAACGTTGCTGCAACAGCTTTTTTCTTGCTGTTTGGTTACCGATTTTATATATTGGTTTTATTCACCATTTTAAACAGTGAACTTACGAATTAGTTCTTGCAGTTCCTCTGACATGTTTGCAAGTGATTTTGCAGAAGCAGTTACTTCTTCAAGGACAGCAATTTGCTGTTCAGTACTTGCTGCAACACTTTCTGATGCAGAAGTGTTTTCTTTTGCAATATTAGCTAGGTTGAATGAAGTCGAAGTAACTGACTGTATCTCGCCATTAACACCTTTAACGATATGAGATACTTCATCCATTTTTGGTGCCATATTTTTAATTCCTTCAATTATTGCATGAAACTTCACGATAGCTTCCTGTGAAACTGCAATTCCTGTTTCAACACTTTCTGCAGCCTGCTTCATTTTATCTACTGTCTTTTCTGTACTTGTCTGAATATCATTAATCAAACCAGTAATTTGTTTAGCTGATGTCTGTGACTGTTCAGCAAGCTTCCTTACTTCTTCAGCCACGACAGCAAATCCTTTCCCTTGCTCTCCAGCCCTTGCTGCTTCAATTGCCGCGTTTAGTGCAAGCAGATTTGTCTGTTCGGCGATCCCGCTGATTACATTGCTTATTTCATTTATTTCCTTTGAACGGTCGTTTAATGACTTAATCATCTGATCCGATTCGCTTACATGGTTATAAATAGTGTTCATTTGATCCACTGTTTTTTTGACAGATTCTCCGCCTTCTAGTGCATGATCTGCTGTCAATCTCGCTTCCTTATTGACCATTTCCACATTATTATAAATTGTGTTGATACCTTGTCCTACATTTTCAATCGCTGCAGCTGTTGTTTCGATGCCAGTTGTCTGCACCTCTGCACCGCTTGCAATCTGCTGAATGGAGGATGCAACGTGAACGGTTGCTGTTTTTGTTTCTTCAGAAGCTGCTGACAGCTCTTCGGCCGCTGCCGCCACCTGCTCTGTATTCGAGTCTACTTGGGAAATCAGCCCGCGCAGGGATTCCTTCATGTCCGAGAATGCTGTGCCCAGCTCACCAATTTCGTCATGTGAAGACACTTCAATCGGTGCTGTTAAATCCCCCTTGCTGATAACCTGTGCACTATTCTTCAGCTTGTGAAGCGGTCGGATAATCGAACGAGTAACGAGAATGGCAACTGTAATGCCAACTAGGATCGCGAAAAGCTGAATAATTAAAGATGTTTTCACGATAGGTGCTGATGCAGAATCTACTTCACTTTTATACATCGTCCCCGCAATTTTCCAGCCAGTTAATTTGTTCGTAGTAAAAATCATGCTTTTCAGTTCACCATCAAGCTCATAGTTTTGATGTCCTGATTCACTTTCATATAGCGCAGACATGAAGCTGTCTTTTGCCTCTGTACCTGATTCTTTAGTTGGGTGATAGATATATTGTTTTTCCCTGCCAAGTATAAAACCATAGCCTTCTTTACCAATTTTCACTTTTTTTGCGACTTCCTTAATTGAATCAACCTTTAAATTGATGCCAATGATGCCAGATCCATCAGCAAGCTTCTTTGAAATTGTAACTACCATTTCACCGGATGCTGATAAATAAGCATCCGATATAACTGTTTCAGTAGTTGGATCTGCGTCTTTATACCAGTCCCTTTCCCTAGGATCATAACCGTCCGGCAGCTTTTTAACCGGGTATTGAATCATATCTCCATTCGGCGTGCCAACATAAATGCTGGCAGTCTCTGGATGAAGGGATGCATATTCATCAAGCCGTTTGCGTAAATCAGAATTCTCTTTTACACTGTTTTCATTTACCGAAATGCTTTCAGCAAAGAACTCAGCGTCTTTCACCTTCGGATCTACTGTACTGTCTATATATTGGTTCAACAAATCCACACTCGCTTCTGATGCATACGAGATTTGATCTGAAATCGCCTTGTTTGCACTGAAATAGGATACTGCTCCTATTGTTAGTACTGGTATGATAACTAACAGCAAAAAGGTGATTAACAGCTTCTTCTGAATCGTCAGTCTCATCTTCTTTAATCTTTTTATTTTCCCCATAGTTTCTCCTGCCCTTTTCTATTTGTATCAATCTACCCCCTATATCGACAGGAAATTAGGCTTATATATAAGAAGATATTCCTATTTATTTTTATCGTAATCGAACAATCTTTGGAGCTCGGATATAATTCATTTCATTGCATACCTTTTAGAAAGGCTATATAATCAGCAATGGATTTCCTTAAAAACCCCTACATACAAGAAGTTAACTAACGAACAAAGGAGTGATGTATTTGAGTCAAGCAATCATAAATAAAGCAAGTCAAAAACGGAATTATCCTTTTATAACATTTATTCTATTTTGGTGCGGACTTACCCTGTTAACAAGCATGTACATTACCATTCCCTTGACCTCTGTCTTCTCAGAAGAATTCCATATTACATTAGACCAGACATCTTGGATAGGCAGTTCATTTTCTTTATGTTACGCACTAGGCTGCTTGCTGTATGGTCCTATTTCCGATAAATATGGACGAAAAGTACTTATGGCTGTCAGCATCAGTGTTCTGACTGTCATTACATTCATGATCGGTTTCGTTCATTCTTACCATGCTCTCGTTTTTTTAAGGGCGATACAGGGACTTGTAGCTGCTGCTTTTGCGCCAATTTCCCTTGTTTACGCAGGTGAAATGTTTCCACCGAATAAAAGGGTTACTGTCGTTGGCTTTATTAGTACAGGACTTTTAATGGCAGGTATAATCGGCCAGCTTTTCAGCGGAATCATTAACGAACTTCTCGGTTGGAATGCAATCTTTTTCATTTTAGGAGTTGTTTACTTGTTTTCAGCGGGGCTTGTCATTATGGCTCTCCCGAAAGAAGAGCAGCAAAAATCAAACGAGTATATATGGACTAAATTTAAGCAGATAAAACAGCTGTTTTCCCAGCCCCAGCTGCTGCTTTGCTTTGCGGTTACTTTCATGCTGTTATTCACATTAGTTGGCATGTACACTATTTTAGGAAGCTATTTGTCTTCTCCAAAATTCAGTTTATCCAGTGAACAAATACTATATGTTAGAGCTGTTGGAATTATCGGGATGTTTATCGCTTTCTTTGTCGGCTCGATTTCAAAGCGATTCGGGGCATTGAGCGTAATTAGAGCCGGTCTCGGCCTTTCTGTTGTCGGACTGTTCTTATTAGGTTTTTGCACATCACTGCCCGCTGTCGTGATTATGAGTGTATTGTTTGTGACAGGAATTGCAGTCGTTTCACCTGTGATCATTTCATTAATCAGCCAAAAAGCTGGCAGTGCAAGAGGAACAGCTATTTCATTTAATGCTTTCATCCTCTTTCTCGGAGCAAGTGCTGGACCAATTGTATCTGTACAGCTCTTAAAAACGGGAATGCTGACAGAATCTTTCATCATTTTA
>JAPSHL010000185.1 GCA_031179905.1 Bacillus sp. (in: firmicutes)
TCTCCATGTATCTTATATTGTTTTCCGCTCTTATCACCAATTTTCCCCTCTCTTAACATGTGAATTTTATCATTTAGAAAAGGATGTTGATTGGAGCGAAGGGGTGAGACTCCTGCAGGGTTTTGCGAGAAAGTCCAAGACCCTGCAGGAGCATAGCGACACCGCAAAAAAACAAGGTTGTTTTGTTAGTATAGTTACTTTAAAGACTACTAATCTTAAAGAATATGGAAAGACTTTCATAATGCTTGCTTTTTTATATGCAAAAATAGAAAATATAACTAGAAAAGATGGCAGGGTTTTCATCAAAGCGATATACTAATAGGCAAGTGGTGATAAAGATGAAGGATATTATATTTAGACTGTTAGATTTTATTAATAATCATAAAACACGGGATGCGAATTATTTTATCGCATTGAAATTGTTAGGCGATGTCTACAAGATTCCTGATATGAATATAAGTGCATTAGCGGATTCCTGTTTTACTTCACCTGCAGCAGTTACGAGGTTTTGCCGCAGGATTGGCTACAAAAACTTTCAGGAATTTAAAGATTTTGCCAAAATAAGTGTGATGGATGAGTCACCTGCTTTCCAGTCTGTTCAAGAATTGGAGAATCCAGAGCAAACCGGAGAAGTGCTGCAAAAAGTACTTTATGAAAAGATTGTCGGCTGGCTGAAGGCATCGGAGAATATCATTGATGTTGAAAAGGTGCAAGGAATTATGGAATGTATTCATCATGCAAATAAGGTTTCCTTTTATGGAACACAGCTTTCTCAAGCAATGGCACAGGATTTTCAATTCCGGCTTGTAAGATTAGGTAAATTTGTAAGCGCTTATTCAGATGTGCAGGAGCAAAAAGCAGATATGGACGATTTGGATGAAAATTCTGTTGCTATTGTTGCAAGTCCGTCTGGAAGATTTATTTTAGGCAATGAGGAGTTAATGACAAAGCTCACTAAAACCAAGGCGAAAATCATCCTTATAACACATAACCAGGATGCAGCGCTTTTGGAAAAGGCTGATATTGTCTATTATTTAAATGGTGACTCCCATGATAAAACAGGGTTTTCCTCTGAGAGATTTTCATTAATGTATTTTTTTGATTTTGCCATCGCTTATTATCAACAGCTTTTTTATAAAAAATCAGAAGCAGACATGCAGTAATACGAGTCCTGTCCTCTTTAAGAGGCAGGCTCGTTTTTTTGGGGTTTTCCGATTAACTTTATGGAAATTTTGGAAAATATGATATGATAAGCAAAACTCAAATTTGGAGAGCAAGGAAGATGAAGTAGGTGGTCAAACTGAATAAAAAGAAAAAAATGCTGTTGCTGGCTGGTTCTATATGTTTTATATTTTACATGACAATGTTCCCAAATCGTTATTTAGGTATTGGTATTGAACCAGGCGGGCATAACTTTATCCCTTTTTTAATGATAAAGGAAATGTTTGTTGAGCGGTCCGTTTTTACCTTTATAATAAATAACATTGGCAATATTGCCTTGTTTATGCCTTTTGGTTTTTTCCTGCCTTTGGCTTTCCCGCGATTTAGTCAGTTGTTATTATGTACGGCAGTTGGATGCTGCTTATCGGCCGCAATTGAAACAATCCAGTGGTTTATGGAATACAGATGGAGTGATGTGGACGATGTTATTTTAAACACGGTTGGTACAATGGCCGGTTATGGTATATATAAGGCAGTAAAAAAAGCAACAGACAGTATTTCGATCTCTGTTTAGGCAGGCCAGGTTTAAGGGTCTGCTTTTTTTATTGCTGCAGATTTAACTGCTTCTGTAATTTTTCTAGTAAAACGTTCTATTATACTAGTAACAATCCGTTTACGGTAGTACTAATATAGTGTAATATTTGCATTATATGACAATGAAAAATAACATTTGGCTGACACAGTTTTATGCAAAGGCTGGTTATAATAAAGCTTAAGGAATATGTTTCTCTTTTATGATTTGGCAATTTTCACAGAAGGGAGGGGTGCCATGTGAGCAATGGCTTCATTCAACAATACATATATATGAAGGGGAAAAAAGGACTCGGGGAAGATAAAGACAGAGCTGTATTCACTCCTGAGCTTGAAGAGGACTTTATTGAAAATTATCTTCAGCCTTTTTCCAGCTATGAGGTTCAGAAGGATAGCAGGTATAAAGATGACTATCCTCCTTCTTTTCAGGTTATCCAGCCTGAAACAGGAGAGCTTATTATCGGACAGGCACAGCTGCTAAGTGCCGATTCTAACAGGTCTTTCTCCGTGCATCATTATATCGTTCCTTCTGGGAATAAGGATGAGTGGGTCAGAAACCCTGAAAAGATATTTCATGCACAGTTTGCAATGAGTATAGAAGAGGACGACGGGGAAACGTTAGAAGGATTAACAGATATTCCATACAAAAAGGCTGAAAATATATATAGGAAAAAGCAGGAGCTGTTTTACAGCCTTAAAATCGATGAAAGCATCTTTAAAAAACTGCTGTTTGCCTGTTTAGCAGCAGCAAAAAGCGGAAAAACCGTATATATATCACTGGATATACCGCTTTATGAGCATAATAGGCATGCAATGACTTTATTAGAAATGCTGTACATACATATGCCGTATGCTGCAAGGGAAGTTTTTGGAGCTGTGTCGTTCAAGGGAGCAGCAGCAAAGCAAAAATATGTTCATCTGATGTTTGTGGAGCCGGGCAGCATCCGATTAAGGAATCATGTATTCGAAAATCAATTTGTTTTTGATTTTACAACGAAAAGAATAAGTGGTGTGGATATGGAAGGACAGAAACATGAATACCTCGATATTGCATATGATGCCCTGCAGACAGCTTCCAAACTGGATGATTTTTTCCTTTTTGCAGAAAGGGCGCTTAAAGGTTTAAAACTGGCTGATCAACTGAACATCAGCTATTATAATCGTTTATGTGTAATCTATCTGTTAGAGGAAACGGCTTATGATGGTTATGAACGGGATAAGCTAGGTATTTTACAGCTTCTATTAGCATTGCTTCAAAAAAACCATAAAGAAAAACCGGAAATTATCGAAATAGCAGGGAAGATACTGCTGAGGGAAAAGCTCCAGAAAGATCCAGCGATTGCGAAAGACTACATGAAAGCAGTATTTGGGATAAACCAAATAACTGGACAGATAGAAGCGGTGGAGTTTACGGTAAGAACGCTTGCCTATTTCCAAGATGAGCAGCTAGCTCGGGATATTTGGACATTATTAGAGAAGTATCCTGTTTTATATAAGCAGGTTCTTAGTTTTATGGATGATATTAAAGGGTCCTATCAAGAGGTGATATCCCTTCAAGTAGATGATAAACTCAGTCAGCGCCACTCGCTCGAAGTCTTTCTGACCAATTTGGCAAACCTTCTGCATGCACACTCTTTCTTTATTGATGATAAGGAATTTGTAAAGCGTGTCAAAAAACGTTTCCTTATTGAAGTGAAAAAAAGCAGCAAACCTTTCTCTGTTGCAGAAAGATTGTTTGTCTTTTTAACAGAACAGCGTATACATCCAGAATTTATAGAAGTGGTTATGCCAGATATAAAGCTGGAGCTGTTGAAGCTTGCCCAGTTGGAGCGTCTGCAGCTTGAGGATGTCCGCATATTTGGAGAGCTCTTTCTTTCAGCACAAGGACGAATCGATGTCGCTCTTTACAAAAAGGGAGTGGAAGGCGAAATCTTTAGACTGCTCCGTGCGCTCTATACCGCTTTTTTTGACAAAATAGATTACATTAACAGCTTAACAGAGCTCGTGGACAGCTACCTTGTAGATGATGCAAAGCAAGCTGGGAAAAATATGATTAAAGAAGCTGGACTCTTTCAGCCATTTGAAAGACTTGTTCTTTTCTTCCAAAGAAGTGAAGGTGGCAAAATCGAGCATGAAAAGCTGTTTGCGTTCCTTGCTATCTATGGTACTAATGTGCAGATGCTTGAGTATATCAAGTGGTCATACAAGAAATACGGAATGCAGGATGTAGGCTATGTTCGGGCATTGAAAGGCTATTTAGTCGGAGACCGAAATTCTATTTGGAAGGACAAAGACTATCGGCGAAAATTAAAAGCAATCAGATCCCAATCTTTTAAGAAACTTTTAAAGGAAGTTAAGCGGAAGCGTTCTAGCAAAGTTTCACTTTTATTCGGCAAGTATGGCTTCATTCTCGTCTTGATTGCCTTGTTGGCGGCAGGCGGTTTTCTATTGAAATGAAACGGCGGTTCTTGATGTAAATGCATCTAGAACTGCCGTTTTTTTAATTTGCTGTATAGCTAACTCCATTCTTATGTTAAAATAATAGAAAATTGTCAATTTTCATTATAAAAGGGTGACCCTGCCCAATACATACATAACAGGAGGCAATATGTTAAATCACGATCCGCTTTATAATCCATATCCATCAAAAAGAAACACAATGTATGCGAAGAAAGGAATGGTTGCGACATCCCAGCCTCTTGCAGCTCAAGCAGGAGTTGATATTCTGAAGCAAGGCGGCAATGCAGTGGATGCAGCTATCGCAACAGCAGCAGCGTTAACAGTAGTTGAACCTACTTCCAATGGTATAGGCGGTGATGCCTTTGCCATTGTTTGGATAAATAATAAGCTGCATGGCTTAAATGCGAGCGGTCCTGCTCCTAGCGCAATCTCGATCGATGCTGTCAAAAATGCAGGCCACGAAGAGATGCCTAAATATGGCTTAACTCCTGTAACTGTGCCTGGCGCACCTGCAGCCTGGGTTGAATTATCGAAAAAGTTTGGAAAGTTGCCGTTATCAGAGGTACTTAAACCGGCGATTCAGTATGCAGAAGAAGGATACCCTGTTTCTGCAACATTAGGGCACTTCTGGGAGAAAGCATATCAAACATTTTCCAAAGCTTGTACAGATGATGTCTATCAAAATTGGTTTGAAACATTTACTCCAAATGGCAAACCGCCAAAAATCGGTGAAATATGGAAATCTGAGTATCACGGCAAAACGCTGCGCGCCATTGCAGAGACCAATGGCGAAGCATTTTATAAAGGTGAGATTGCTGATAAAATTGATGCCTTTTCAAAAAAATATGGCGGTTACATAAGGAAGGAAGATTTGGCAGCTTATGCTCCTGAATGGGTGGACCCAATATCTGTTAACTATAAAGGTTATGATGTTTGGGAAATACCGCCAAACGGCCAAGGGCTGATTGCGTTAATGGCGCTGAACACACTGAAGGAAGATCAGTTCCCTGCAAAGGATACGGTTGAAACATATCATCTCCAAATTGAAGCGATGAAGCTTGCTTTCACAGATGGTCTTAAATATATAACAGAAGAAGATAAAATGAGCGTTAAAACTGCAGAACTCTTGTCTGATGAATATGCGAAAGCCAGACGCAGTCTTATTGGAGAAACTGCAATCGAGCCAATGCCAGGCAATCCGCCAAAAGGTGGAACCGTCTATTTAGCGGCAGCTGATGAAGAAGGAAATATGGTTTCCTTTATTCAAAGCAACTATATGGGCTTCGGTGCTGGTGTAGTTGTGCCTGAAACAGGAGTAGCCCTGCAGAACAGGGGACATGGGTTCAGCCTCGATCCTGACCATGATAATGCCCTTATGCCTGGTAAAAAAACATACCATACGATTATTCCTGGCTTCATCACGAAGGATAATGAGGCAGTTGGTCCATTCGGTGTAATGGGAGGCTTCATGCAGCCACAAGGCCATCTTCAAGTAGCTATGAATATGATTGACTTCTCCTTAAATCCACAATCTGCATTGGATGCTCCGCGCTGGCAGTGGGTTGAGAAAAAAACCGTGCAAATTGAGCCGTCCTTCCCTGAGCATATTGCTCACGCATTAGCAAGAAAGGGCCATCAAGTGCAATGGGCACTTGATTCTGGTTCTTTCGGAAGGGGCCAAATTATTGTCCGCCATAAAAACGGTGTTCTTGCAGGCGGAACGGAATCAAGAACGGATGGCTGCGTAGCTATCTGGTAAGGAAAAAGCTCCGCTCAAGCTGCCCGTCAACGCTCGCCTTTTGCGTTGTCCACCAATACTCGGGTGCTGCGGCAATAATTTAGATTTTGTCCACACTCTAAAAGCTTCCTCTTATGGAAGCTTTTTTCTATGAATCACCTCTTTTTCATGTTCTTTTAATGTTTATCTGCTATGATCGTAGATACTTTGACTTAGAAAGAGAGAATGATATGAAGAAAAAAATTCTAATAACAATCGGCTGTATCCTTGCCGTTCTTGTGTTAGGAATTGGCGGTTATGCGGCTTATCTTTATCATTATGTTGAAAAAACCGCAGATAAGATGTACCAGCCAGTCGAGGACGAGGAACAGTCCGCGGTAAAGCAGAGGGAAGAGAATCTTTCCAACAATAAGCCAATTTCAATTGCATTAATGGGTGTGGATGAAAGAGAAGGGGATGTGGGCCGATCTGACACGCTTATGGTACTGACGGTCAACCCGAAATCGAAGAAAATGCAGATAGTTAGCATACCAAGGGACACGAAAACGGAAATAATCGGTGCAGGCAAAACGACGAAAATCAATGCAGCCTATGCCTATGGCGGTGTGAAGATGGCTCTTGATACGGTAGAAAACTTCACTGGTATTGATATTGATTATTATGCACAAGTGAATATGGAAGCTTTGAGTGATCTTGTTGATGCAGTCGGAGGAATAACAGTCAATAATGAACTAGACTGGATTGATGAAGGTTATTATAAAGAAGGATATCATTATGTAAAAGGAAATATCCAATTGGACGGACCGAAGGCACTTGGCTTTGTCCGCATGCGCCATCTTGATCCAAATGGGGATTTCGGCAGAAATGAACGCCAGCGGAAGGTGCTTACAGCCATCATTGATAAGGCAGCGAGCATTTCCTCTGTCTCTAAATTCGATGATATCTTAAATGTGCTTGGCAGCAATGTGAAAACAAACATGACCTTTGATGAGATGGTGGATATCCAGAAGAACTATCGCGGTGCAAGAAAT
>JAPSHL010000186.1 GCA_031179905.1 Bacillus sp. (in: firmicutes)
ATCAATATTTTTCAGATTGTGTGCTCTCGCACCTTTTACAATCAATTTATCTTTTGCCATTTAATCCTTCACCCCTCTACCTTAAGCTCAAGAAGCAAGTCGCGAAGCTCTGCAGCCCTTTCGAAATTGAGGGCTTTTGCAGCCTCCTTCATTTCTGCTTCCATCTGTGCAATCATTGCTTCTTTGTCTTTTTTCGTCAACTTTTCCAGCTTAGCAGACGCTGTATACTCTTCTGGCTCCTCTGCAGCTTGTGTCGCTCTGATTGAATCTCTGATTCCTTTTTGGATTGTTTGCGGTGTGATACCGTGCTTTTCATTATATTCTTCTTGAATGGCGCGGCGCCGTTTCGTTTCATTTATAGCTATTTCCATCGAGTTCGTGATCTTATCTGCATACATGATAACATGGCCATTTGAATTTCTCGCCGCACGGCCAATTGTTTGAATCAACGAACGCTCAGAACGAAGAAAACCTTCTTTATCTGCATCCAGAATAGTAACAAGAGATACTTCCGGAATATCCAGCCCTTCCCGCAACAGGTTTATCCCTACAAGTACATCATATTTTCCTAAACGAAGCTCACGGATGATTTCAATTCGTTCCAGTGTTTTTACTTCAGAATGGAGATATTGAACCTTAATGCCGATTTCCTTCAGATAATCTGTCAGGTCCTCTGACATTTTTTTCGTCAAGGTAGTAACCAATACCCTTTCATTCTTTTTAATACGCTCTTGGATTTCACCGATTAAATCATCTATTTGTCCCTCTATCGGACGAATATCTATCGTTGGATCAAGCAATCCTGTCGGTCTGATGATCTGTTCGATCATTTCTGGAGTATGCTCTATTTCATACGGACCAGGTGTCGCCGAAACACAAATCATCTGATTAATATGCTGCTCGAATTCAGCAAATGTTAATGGCCTGTTGTCCAACGCAGACGGAAGGCGGAATCCATGGTCAACAAGCACGCCTTTGCGCGCCTGGTCTCCGTTGTACATCCCCCTGACTTGCGGCAATGTAACATGGGACTCGTCAATGACAAGCAGGAAGTCCTTTGGAAAGAAGTCCAATAATGTATATGGTGTGGACCCTGGAGGCCTTAAAGTCAAATGACGGGAGTAGTTTTCAATTCCCGAACAGAATCCCATTTCTCTCATCATTTCCAAATCGTACCTGCAGCGCTGTTCAAGACGCTGTGCCTCTAACAGCTTATTGTCCTCTCTGAGCTTTTCTAACCGCTCTTCCAGCTCTTTTTCGATATTTTCTATTGCTATTTTCATTTTCTCTTCTCTTGTAACGAAGTGGGAAGCCGGGAAAATGGAAACATGATTCCTTTCTCCAAAAATCTCACCTGTCAATGCATCCACTTCACGAATGCGATCGATTTCATCTCCAAAAAACTCCACTCTGATGCAACGCTCATCACGTGATGCTGGAAAGATTTCAACAACATCTCCCCTTACTCGGAATGTTCCACGCTTAAAGTCAATGTCATTGCGGTCATACTGGATATCCACAAGCCGGCGAAGGAGCTGATTGCGTTCAATCTCCATACCTGCTCTCAGAGATACAACCATTTCCTTATACTCTTCAGGAGAACCTAACCCATAGATGCAGGACACACTTGCAATGATGATGACATCCTCCCTCTCAAACAGCGATGCAGTCGCCGAGTGACGAAGCTTATCAATCTCATCGTTGATGCTTGCATCCTTTTCTATGAAGGTATCTGTACTCGGCACATATGCTTCAGGCTGATAATAATCATAATAGCTGACAAAATACTCAACGGCATTGTTCGGAAAAAACTCCTTAAATTCACTGTAAAGCTGGCCTGCCAATGTCTTGTTATGTGCTATGATCAATGTAGGCTTTTTAACCTCCTTGATAACATTACTGACAGTAAATGTTTTTCCTGTCCCTGTTGCACCAAGGAGTGTTTGGATTTTCTTGCCTGAATTTATTCCAGCAACGAGCTGTTTAATTGCTTCAGGCTGGTCCCCTTGAGGGGAATATTTAGAAACTAATTCGAATTCTTGGCTCACTGTAATCCTCCTGTTTCATTTAACTGTAAGGTAAGTATCTTAAGGTTCACCCGATGGAAATATTAGCTTAATATGTAAATGTAACATCCTTAAAAGGCGCACCGATTTTCCTAGTCGAAATTATAGAAATTGATATATCACCATTCTACCACAAAGTTCCCTATTCAAACCAACAATATGCGAACGAACATTCCCCTTTTTTGTATTTTCTTTCCTTTTTCCGTAAAAGGTCTTGTCTATAAAAAAAATGACTTCCCTCAGATGATTCTCCGCGGAGGATACAATCACCTAGTTTTAGAAGTCATTTTTATCATTATTTATTCCGCTGGCTCAGCACTCTGTGTTTTCAATCTGCCGCTAAGCCAAAACCCTGCAGTCAGGGAGAATGCATCAATCACAATCAGCAAAAAGGAATTCGTATATCCCTTATACGCGGAGGCAGCGATCAACGCAACAGTTAGCACTAAAGCAACTACTCGATTGTATGCTACCCTTGTAAAAAGCATTACTAGTAATCCTGGAAAAATAAGTGCAGCTAAATAGATCATCTTAATGGTACACCTCTTTTTTGCTTGAGCGTTATTATCCCTCAATAACCGTAATGCCAAGTCTGGACAAAGCACTGGCTAGATTGTTGAAGATCGGAATTCTGCTGAAATCCACTCCCAGCTGGATGGCTGTCTGTGCCACTTCTGGACGCAGACCTGACAAGTAAGCAGTGACACCAATCAGGTTTAAAGCATGGATAACATGGAAAATTTGCTGTGCTACCATTGTATCAATAATTGGTACTCCAGATAAGTCAATGAACAGCTTTTCCATATTGTTATTATTACATTGCTTCAAAGTAGTTTCCATAATAATATTCGCTCTTTGTGTATCGATATCTCCTAACAAAGGGAGAACGCCTATCCCCTTTGTAATCGGAATAACAGGGCTGCTCAGTTCATATATCGTCTCCTGCTGAGCAGACAGCTGTTGAAGCTTGAATTTATCATAGTATTCTATAAATATATTTGTAAAAATATCAAAGGCATAGTTTGTAAGTCGCAGCCAGTTGAACATATTGCTGACATTGAAATTCCCTCCAGATTCCTCTGCGAATTTCTGAATATATTTAATTAAGATAGATTTGACGCATGTTAGCTGTTCAATCGACTCTAAAATCGGTACGAGGTCTTTTGATCTTTGTTTGGCAACCTTTACAGCCCACTCCGAAATGCTTGTTCTATAAACAGATTCTTCGGAAATAAAGACATGCAGAACATTTCTTATTAGCGTGTGATAGCTGTTGATTAGCTCTTCCTTAATCGGCTGGCCCTCTTCAATCCTGTAAAAAGTAGATTTATTTGTATTTAAAGTCTTCAGCCATTCCTCGGCCATACTTTCTATCTGTTCATTTAAATAGTTGTATAATTCTTTTTTGCAATCTGACACGTAATTCTCCTCCTAAAAGTTTGCGACAGTACAATCTTTAAAAATTGTAAGCTTTTGTTCCGCCAGTTTTCAGCAGCCTGTGCATTCACTATGTGAAAGGATATAACCACTAGTAATTTTACAATATACTAGCAGTATCTAACAGTGAAGCAGCTTGTTCCAATGAATTAAAGGCAGATTCTTAAGCTGATGACCAAACTATTAGAAAGGAATTCCTGAGAATGCAGCTTTATTTCAGACAGGCTTTAAGGAAACTAATTCTTCCCAAAATATACCCCATCATTAGTTTTTAATCAGTCCAGTGGCAATTATTTGAAAAAGAGGCTTCACAGATGAAGATCTTTTTTTGGCATTGCTCACCATGACAATAATTTCATTTAATTCTTGCGGGGTAAGCTCTTCAATGATCCAATCTGCTAATTCATGATGACTTATAGATATATTCTTATATGGAATTTTGATTGTCCGAAATTGCATTAACTCTTTCCTTAGAATATTTACATGATATTCATATCTCGATAATCCACTTTGACCAGTATTCATCCCTTGTGTCCAATCCTCTTTATACATAGCTGCACCTCACTTTAGTTACAAACACTTGCAGACCTTCAAAATTAGAAACTATTATTTAAGTGTAAATATATCTACATGATTAGTAGAGGTCAATCACGAAAGGCATTATCCTCCTATTATTGGAGGAAATTAGGAACAATGTCGTATACATGCTAGGGAAATAGTCTATTTCACTTCCCCATAATGTAAGGTAAAATTTACTACATAATGTATATACAAATATTTACCCCGTTTTCCATTTCATACACCGCTAAAAGCTTCGTGATTTACTATGAGGAGGAATCAATATGGATATTGAAAAAATAAAAACACAATTTATCGGAACCCAATTAAAAGAAGATATCTTTTCAAATTCCATTGAAGGTCTTTTACTGCTAAAAAAAGGCGCTGTTTTGGATGATACCCATATTGACCTTCTTTTAAACCACAAAGTTGATATATCTAGTTTGACGTTTATTACTGAAGCCGCTGAGGCTTTGTCTGCTGACAAGGCTTATTTTTCCATTTTCAAAAAGGTAGAAGGAACATTTGCCTCTTTGATCAACAAAAGTGAAGAGGGTCTTGATGATCTACTCTCTGACTATAAAACACTAATAGATCTCGCCCTAAGCGACATGACAATGCTTGACATTATTCTCGATGAAACTCATACCAGCAACTCTATTTACAAGCACAGCATAAATGTCGGCATTATTTCCGCCCTCATTGGCCAATTATTAGGCTATTCTCGTAAAAACTGTCACTTATTAAGCCAAATGGGTTTATTCCACGATATCGGAATGCTCTTAATCAAGGAGGAAGTTCTTAACAAGAAAACAAAGCTAACCCATTCCGAATATAAAGAAATCCAAAAACATACGACACTGGGAAAGAGTATCCTTTTCTCTATTAACTCATTAGATATCATCATCTCAAGAACTGCCCTGCTTCACCATGAAAAAATAAACGGCAATGGCTATCCTTTTAATCGGCAAGAAAAGGATATACCATTCATGATTCAAATCATTTCAGTTGCCGACATCTTCAACAGTATGTGCACGGCAGTCTGGCATCAAAAGAAAAAGACGTACTTTGAAGCCATCAACGAATTGATTGATGAAGCGCATGGTAATGCCCTCAATCCCGCCATTGTTATTCCTTTCGTTTCGTATCTTATGCGAAAACAGCTCTTTAATAAGGTGAAATTAAGTACAAAGCAAACAGCAGAAATCATTTTTATTCATCCGAACGAGCCCCATTTGCCTCTCGTCAGGATTGATAATGACTACTTGGATTTACGAAAAACAGCTTCTATTAAAATAGTTGCACCTACATAAATAAAGACCACAGACAAGCTGTGGTCTTCTTATATTTTCCCTTATACTCCCTTATATGCTTTACGGTAAATTTCAGCCAAGTCTGTAACTAGCGGCAGCTTAGGATTCGCTGTTGTACATTGATCTTCAAAGGCACGGTCTGCCAAATAGTCGACCTTTTTCTCAAATGCTTTTGCATCGACACCATTTGCGGCAATGCTCATTGGAATATTGAGCTCCTTCGCCAAACGGATAACTGCTTTAACAAAACTGTCGACTCCCTGGTCTGTCGTGTTAGCAGGCAGACCTAGTATTCTTGCCAATTCGGCATAACGCTCATCTGCCTTGAAATGCTCATATTTAGGAAAAGCTGAGAATTTTTTTGGTTTTTCTGCATTATAGCGGATCACATGCGGCATTAGTATAGCATTAGAACGGCCATGGGCAATATGGAACTCTGCGCCCAATTTGTGAGCCAAGCTGTGGTTTATGCCTAAAAACGCATTTGCAAACGCCATGCCGGCAATTGTGGACGCGTTATGAACCTTCTCTCGTGCTTCTTCGTCAGATCCATTGCGATAGGCTCTTGGCAAGTATTCAAAAATCAACTGCACTGCTTTGACAGCCAATCCATCTGTGTAATCATTAGCCATATTGGAAACATAAGCCTCTACTGCGTGTGTCAGGACATCCATGCCAGTATCTGCTGTAATAGCAGGAGGAACTGTCATCACGAACTGCGGGTCAACGATGGCAACATCTGGTGTTAACTCATAATCTGCCAGCGGATATTTAATATTATTTTCCTTATCTGTAATCACGGCGAAGGATGTAACCTCAGACCCTGTTCCAGAAGTAGTCGGAATCGCTACAAATTTTGATTTTCCTTCAAGACTTGGATACTTGTAAACTCGTTTTCTTATATCGAGGAACTTTTGCTTCAGCCCGAAGAAATCTTCATCCGGATGTTCGTAAAACAGCCACATTCCTTTTGCCGCATCCATCGGTGAGCCTCCGCCTAGAGCAATGATGCAGTCGGGCTGGAATTTTGCCATCATTTCAGTTCCTCTAACAACCGTATCCAAAGACGGATCTGGCTCAACATCTGAGAATACTTCCACTTGAATGAGGTCCGATCTTTGTCTTAAATGATGAAGGACCTTATCCACATAGCCGAACTTGACCATATAGGGGTCTGTAACGATAAAGACTCGTGAAATATCCTTCATTTTCTGCAAATACTGGACGGCGTTTTTTTCAAAATAAATTCTTGGCGGTATCTTGAACCACTGCATATTCACATTCCTTTTAGCGAGTTTTTTTATATTCAATAAATGCACATCTGTTACGTTAGTGGCAACAGAGTTTTTTCCATATGATCCGCATCCAAGCGTTAATGACGGCATAAATGCATTGTAGATGTCTCCAATTGCTCCTTGGGACGAAGGCGCATTGCTTATGATACGGCATGCCTTCATTCTTAAGGCAAACTCCTTCGTCACTTGTTCATTCTCTGAATGAATAACGGCGGAATGACCCAATCCTCCGAACTCAAGCATTTCTTCAACACGCTTCAGTCCCTCTTCTGTTGTTTCAGCTTTATAGCAAGCAAGCACA
>JAPSHL010000187.1 GCA_031179905.1 Bacillus sp. (in: firmicutes)
TTTTCTTTCATTGCTTCACTATATGCTAAAAAAAATTCTCAGTGATAAAGATAAGTTCCCTTTTTTAAAACATATAGTTAAGGATGACAATGCTGCTTATATATTGACTAATTCAACGAAAGCGACATATGAGTATATTCAAAAAGGGCTGAGCCTTAACGAAATAAGCACAATTCGCCGATTAAAGATGAGCACAATTGAAGATCATATTGCAGAACTCGTTCTCAATATCCCAGATTTTCCAATTGAAGAATATGTAAGTTTAGACAAGATGGCTAAAATTACAAGGATCGCGGAGGATACTGCCTCTAAGTCATTGAAGCAAATAAAAAAACAGCTTCCAGAAGCAACTTATTTCGAAATAAGAATTGTTCTCGCAAAGTTAGGGGGTGGCATTAATTGAATTTAGAAAGAAGACTAATGGAATTATTTTCGCTGCCCTCTTTCCGGCCAGGACAAAAGGATGCAATTTCCGCATTAATGGAAAACAGACATACATTGGCAATGCTACCGACTGGCACCGGAAAATCCTTAGTGTATCAGCTGCCTGGAAAACTTCTCAACGGGACAGTCATCATCATTTCACCTTTATTGTCATTAATGCAAGATCAAGTTGAACAAATGAAAATGAATGGCGAAAAAAGTGTTGTTGCAATTAATTCCTTTTTGAACTGGCAGGAGCGAAATGATGTCATAAGAAATATACGTAAGTATAAATTTATTTTTATTTCCCCAGAAATGATTGGCACAGCCTTTTTATTAAGTGTTTTGAAAAAGTTGAAAATAGGTCTGTTTGTTGTCGATGAAGCTCATTGTATTTCACAATGGGGATATGATTTCCGGCCGGAATATCAAAATTTAGGAATAGTGCGCAAGGAGCTGGGCAATCCTTTAACATTGGCACTTACTGCAACAGCAACTCCTGCAATTCGAAAAGATATTTTAACATCACTAGCTCTAGATGATGTCGAAGAGATCATTTACAGTATCGACAGGCCGAATATAGCTTTAACAGCAGAAATATTATCAAGCGGGATTGAAAAAAGGAAAAGGCTTGCAGAACTGACTAACACTCTGCAAGGGCCTGGCATCATTTATTTTTCAAGCAAAAAGCTGGCAGAGCAGACTGCTGCTGAGCTAAAGCAAAGATTGGGTAAAAGGATAAATGCCTATCACGGCGGCATGTCGCAAGAGGACCGGATATTGATTCAGCAGCAATTTTTGAATGGCCAGCTCGATATCGTTTGTGCAACTAGTGCATTTGGAATGGGTGTCAATAAGGACAATATTCGGTATGTTATTCATTATCATTTCCCTACACAAGTCGAGTCTTTTTTGCAAGAGATAGGAAGAGCAGGGAGAGACCGTAACGACAGTATTTCCATTCTGTTGTATGTACCCGGTGATGAATCGCTTGCTTACCAGCTTACTGAAATGGAACTGCCAAACGAGCTGCAGTTAAATCAACTGCGAAGGTCTCTGCTTCCATATACCACGTATGAAGATTGGGCTGAAAAAGAGCTGACAAGGGTAATGGAGCAATTTTCAGAGACTCAATGGCGAGTACTAGCTGCATTTGTTCAGCCAGAAGGAAAAACGTGTAATCAAATAGAAGCACGTCTTAATGATTTTACCAATTTCTGTAATAATAGGCTTGCTGTTAAAAAACAAAGCATACATGACATGCTTGCTTGGGTTTTGTTAAAACAATGCCGAAGATCCTTTTTGACAAACTATTTTCAGGAAACAGATACACCTGTTAATCCAGTTTGTTGTGATAATTGCGGTATAGACATGAAGGGATTTTTTTTAGAGCAGGAAACAAATGATGGGAAAGAGATGGTTCGTGAAAGTTGGAAAAGACAGCTTGCGTTAATTTTGAATAAGAGAAGAGAAAAGGCCGATGAATAAACAAAACTATTTTCAACTGTTAGATACTCTGTCTGATAAAGAGCTTATAAAGCACTTATATATAACACAATTTATATTATTAATTATTTCAGCGGGTTTAGGAATATTCGTTTTCCATATGGAGAATGTATATGCTACTCTATTTTCCTTTAAATCGCACTATATTACAATCGGCTTCGCTTTAGGAGCTGCAGTTGTCGGCCTTGATATGTTATTTATGAAGTATCTTCCTGAAAAGTACCACGATGATGGCGGGCTAAACAAGCGGATATTCAGAAATATGCATCCAGTTCATATCGCAATAATCGCTGCCGTTATAAGTATAAGTGAAGAAGTTTTATTTCGTGGTATTATTCAAACAAATCTAGGATTATTAGTAGCAAGCATTATTTTTGCTGTTGTCCATTACCGCTATTTATTTAATTGGTTTTTATTTGTTAATATCGTTTTTATAAGTCTTATAATCGGCTTTTTGTATATGTGGACAGGAAGTCTTTGGGCAACCATCATCATGCATTTCACCATTGATTTTTTCCTTGGCCTGCTGATCAGGTATAAGGTTTTTGACTAATATTATATGTTCTTGAAATATGTTTAGGGGGAAGGGATGTTCATGACAAGAGAAGATCCTTACAGAGTTCAGGCGGAACGGCAGAGAAAACGGATTGCTCGGATCGAAGAACAAGAACCAGAAAAACCAACTCCAAGCAATGTAAAGGAAGAACTGCCGTCACGCAGATCTATTCATCATAAAAACAAAAAAAAGAAAAAGAAAAACCAAAAGTATACTGGCATGACGATTCTTGCAGTTTCATTTATCGCATTGCCTGTACTATTGCTTGGCATACATGAAATGATAAGCCGTCATTCGGGAGATTCAGTTGTCCCAGTAAACAGTTCATCCAATCAATTCGAGCAGATAGGTGTAGAACAAAAGAGCAGCCACTCTGCTACTGTTAATATAACAGAAGAAGACACACAAGAAGCTACTGAGGAAACAGCTAAAGAACCAGAAGACAGCGCGGTGCAGGAAGAGAAAAAGAAAGCGGAAGCAGCAAAGCAGAAAGCGGAAGCAGAAGCAGCAAAGCAGAAAGAGAAAGAGGAAGCGGCAAAAGCAAAGATTGAGCAGGAAGAGGAGAAAAAAGAAGCTGCAGCAAAACAGGAAAAGGAAGCTGCATCTGAAGCGGAAAAGCAAGAACCGGCTGAAACAACGAAAACAGAAAATGCAGAAACAGCAACGCAACAATCAGTTATCTATCATACCGTTGCGGCAAATGAAACATTGTACAGAATTGCGATGAAATATTATAACTCCAAAACAGGTATTGATATTATTAAGCAGGCAAACCAGCTTACAGGAGATAATTTGATGGCAGGCCAGGTGCTGAAAATCCCTCAGTAATCTAAGCAATTAATGATTCTAACTTGTCCTTTCCTTTCATATAGTGAAAGGGAAGGAGGATTGGCATATGGATACGTCGATATTGAATCTTGATCACAACACAGATGAAACGACAAAGGAAATGCTACAGAAGGTTGTGGAGAAAAAACGGAAATTTGACATGTTAAAAACAAGGCATTTATTTGTAATGTGGCTCACTATTATTTTTGGTTTTTTATATGCTTACTGGCTTTATAAACATATTGCCGTGCCGTTTTCCCATTCCTTCGCCATTATGTTTTCCATTTTTATCGCCAAAACTTTTAATCTCTATGCATTAGCCATGATTGTCGGTTCCTTTGGATTTATGAATGTTCTTAAACAAAAAAAGGACAAAGCAGAAAAGGAATACCATGAGCTGCGCTGTGAGATTATCGATAAAGCAAAAGATCTTTGGAAGAAGGAAGAAGAGTGGAAAAGCCGCCATCAAGTTTTTTATATGATGAAGCAAGAGTATGACATAAATCTTTTCCATGAAACAAAATAAAAAGAGACTAAGGTCATGTCATCATGCTTTAGTCTCTTTTTAGCAAAGTAATAGAAACTCAAAATACCTTTTTTCTATCACGATCGTCTTTAATAATCTCAACTGCTTCTCTAAACCGCTGCGAGTGAATGATTTCTCTTTCCCGTAAAAATCGGAGGCTGTCATTTAAGTCTGGATCATCGCTCATGTTGATGATCCATTGATACGTGGCCCGCGCTTTTTCTTCTGCTGCAATATCCTCATATAAATCAGCAATAGGATCACCCTTTGCCTGAATATAAGCAGCGGTCCAAGGGTTACCTGCTGCATCATGATAAAATAACGCTTTTTCATGACTGACGTAATGCTCATCTAGCCCAGCTGCTTTTAATTGGTCTGGAGTAGCATCTTTTGTTAACTTATATATCATTGTGGCAATCATTTCCAAGTGGGCAAATTCTTCTGTGCCGATGTCTGTCAAAAGTCCAATTACTTTATCAGGTATTGTATAGCGTTGATTCAAGTAGCGCAGTGCTGCAGCAAGCTCTCCATCAGCGCCGCCGTATTGTTCAATTAAGAATTTCGCAAGCATTGGGTTACAGGTGCTCACTTTTACAGGATACTGCAGTTTTTTTTCATATAGCCACATATGTTTGCCCCCCTAAATCATTTATACTTGCCAAGGCCACGGTCCTTCATCCCAATCCCATGGGCTGCCGGAAAAGCTGTTTCCGTATTGTAGAAGAGGACCATATTTGCTTTCATACAGCTGTTTGAACTTTCCTCTTTCTTTAGCATAATGATTAAATTGATTTATAGCATCTTGATCGTTCGGGTGTGTATCCAAATAAAGTGTTAATTCAACTAATACGAAATCAACAGCCTGAAGCTGTTCAAGGAGCTGGTAGTATTCTGCAGGCAGCTTTTTCATTAAGTATCACCTTCTCTTTTCTCTTTGGGGCCGTAATACGGGTCATAAAAAGCTTTCCATAATGTACCTGCTTTCAAGGCTTCCATCGGTGGAAATTGAGGTAAATGGGGCGGTTGAAAGCCCATGTATAAATTGGGCGGGGTTGAATATACTTTTGTTTTAATTGGCGGGCAAGGATCATTGGGGCTTATATAGGGATGATATTTTTTATAAAACTGATTCATAAAGTGCCCTCCTTTTATTAATATCTCTACATTAATATGAAGATTTTGCTAAATCATGACCTTGATTTGTTGGTAAAAAGAAGATGGACATTATACAATAAAATCAAAGACAAAAACAAAAAATGAATAGGGGGGAAGGGAATGGTCGTATTGTTTGTTGTGGCAGTTCTCCTGATGATCCTTGCAGGAATAGCATTGGTTGTAAAAATGCATAAGAATGCAAAGGAAGATCACATTAAATATGAAATGTTTTACTTTCCGAATTTTCCAATGACCTTTAAAGAAATCACCATATTTTTTATATCTGATATACATAGAAGGGACATTTCCCCTTCCATTGTGGAAGAAGCAAAAGGGATTGCAGAACTTGTTATTATAGGTGGAGATTTGCTTGAAAAGGGTGTAAGTCTCAAAACAGTCCGGCATAATTTGAGAAAGCTAAAAAACATTGGTCCAGTATTTTTTGTATGGGGAAATAATGATTACGAAGCAGATGTAGAAAAGCTGAAGGAACTTTTGGAAGAAGAGGGAGTGACCGTTCTGGATAACAGATCTGTTTCTTTCACATCACCAAAAAAACAAAAATGGCATTTGGTCGGGATTGAAGACCGTTCTTTAGAGCACGATGATCTTGATAAGGCTTTACAAGGCATAAAGAAGTCTGCTTTCAAAATTCTTATCAGTCATAACCCGAAAGTAATGGAAGACTTAACAGACGACCATGGAGTGACTTTAGTGCTGAGCGGTCACACTCATGGAGGACAAATTAGAATACTAGGATTCGGACCATATGAAAAGGGTGCTACGAAAGTCATAGGGAAAACGACTATCTTAGTCAGTAATGGCTATGGCACAACCTCGATTCCTTTAAGGCTTGGAGCTAAACCGGAAACGCATATCATTAAAATCCAGCATACTCAAGATAAACGAATCTAAATAATATAGACAAATCACCGTTTTCCTGCTTCCTTCATACTCTACTGTAAGAGTTTTTTCAGATAGAAGCAGGAGGCATTGTCATGCGCTTAGAACGATTGAATCATAATAGAATTAAGATATACCTGACATTTGATGATCTGTATGAACGTGGACTGACGAAAGATGATATATGGAAAGACTCGATAAAATGGCAATATTTTTTTCATGAAATGCTTGAAGAAGCCAATGATATGTTCGATTTGGAAATACATGGTTCTGTAGCAGTGGAGATTTTCTCAATGAAAGCACAAGGCATGGTCATGATCTTAACGATGAACGAGGAAGAATTCCAAGATGAAGAACTGTTGGCAGAAGGATTTCTGGAGATGCAGGTTACTGTTGAAGAAACTGTTGATATATTATATGAGTTTTCTGATTTGGAGGATGCCATTCAAGCTGCTAAGGTACTATTCCAAGCCAGATTTTCTGGGGGAACATTATTTAGTGTTGATAGGAAATATTATATGTATTTTCCTGATATTCAAGCAGTGAAGGAAGCGCAGGCTGCAGCCATTCTCGGTGAATTTGGTGAAGCAAGCATTAAAAGCATCCATGTGATTGAGGAATATGGCTGTACCATCCAAAAGGGTAATGCGATTGAGATGTTAAACCAGTATTTCAAATGAATAGGTGAAATATGCTTTCACTAGATAACTCGCTCTTTTTAGGCCGCTTTTGCCTTAAAAGAGCTTTTTGAATTGTAAGGGCTTTTAAAACTCTTAAAAAAATTAAAATCAGCTAACTTCATCATTGGTAATTTCGAGGAAAAATGATAAGATAATGATAAAGAATTATATCTTAATTCTTTATAGCTGTGTCAAGCAATCTCTATAAGTAAAAGTAAAAGAATGTGCCAAAAAAAGTGTGAAAGATAAGGACAAAGTTGTATCTTTTTGAATATATTATAAAGGAGAGCATACTATAAAACATCTTTCCACAGTGGCAAGGCATTTTGATTAATTGGCTCTGTCATGCAT
>JAPSHL010000188.1 GCA_031179905.1 Bacillus sp. (in: firmicutes)
CTGTTTTCATTAAAATTCCCTCGCATATTGACGATGCTTCTCAATATTTTCAAGCAAACCGTCAAATCGGTCAGAATAAAACTGATCAACAATGGCACATGCTAGCTCCCATGCAACAGCACTTTCTGCAACAACTGCCGCAGCCGGGACTGCACAACTGTCAGAGCGTTCAATGCTTGCTGCAAATGGTTCCTTTGTTTCAATATCCACGCTGTTTAAGGGCTTGTAAAGTGTTGGAATAGGTTTCATGACACCTTTTACAATAACTGGCATTCCTGTCGTCATACCGCCTTCAAAGCCGCCTAGACGATTCGTTTTGCGTGTATAGCCTGCTTCACTGTCCCAAATGATTTCATCATGAACTTCACTTCCAGGCTTGCTTGCCGCTTCAAATCCGATGCCGATTTCGACCCCTTTAAATGCATTAATGCTCATGATTGCTCCAGCAAGCTTTGCATCAAGCTTCCTGTCATAATGGACATAGCTGCCAACACCTACCGGCATCCCTTCTGCGATTACTTCAACAATTCCGCCGATGGAATCTCCGTTCGCTTTAGCATCATCGATTGCTTGCATCATCTTTTTCTCTGCAACAGCATCTAAGCATCTGACAGGTGATTGCTCTGTAATTTCAGCGATTTTCTCAATCGAAGGATATTCTTTCACTTCTGCCTTCACTCCGCCAATTTCTAGTACATGCGAGGCAACCTTAATCCCAAGCAGCGCTAATAGTTTCTTTGCAGCAGCACCTGCAGCTACTCTCACAGTTGTTTCTCTTGCAGATGAACGCTCAAGCACGTTACGCATATCGCGGTGGCCATATTTAATTGCTCCGTTTAAGTCTGCATGGCCTGGTCGCGGCCGAGAAATTTTACGTTTAATTTCACTAGATTCCTCTTCATCAATAGGCCCTTGGCCCATGACTTTGGTCCAGTGCTTCCAGTCATTATTTTCCACAATAAGCGACACGGGCGATCCTAATGTCAGGCCATGGCGAATTCCGCCGCCAATTTCAGCAGTATCTGTCTCAATCTGCATCCGTCTGCCTCTCCCATGCCCTTTTTGTCTTCTAGCAAGCTGTGCATTGATATCCTCCGCTGTCAATGGCATGCCAGCAGGCAGACCTTCTATAATAGTTATAAGTTTTGGACCATGTGATTCCCCTGAAGTTAAATATCTCATATCAAAATCCTTTCTCCCTTCAACGCTTTAAAGGAAATATGTTTCAATATATCATACGTTTGCGAATATGGATAGTAAAAAATCCATTAAGTTATAAAAAAACGCAATTTTTATACTTTTTTATAGAAAAAAGTATCTTCTGTCTCAAAACCGTACTTGCCTGGATTAAAAATTTGCTCTGTGCTTCCGACAAAAAATATTCCGCCGGGCCTTAATGCATTCGAAAATTTCTGATATAAAATGTCCTTCGCTTCCTCTGTAAAATATATCATGACATTCCTGCACACTATTAGATCAAAAGGCCCTTGAAAAGGATCCGACAATAGGTTTTGCTGCTTAAATGTCACAGGTTTTTTAATATCCTCGCTAATCTTAAACATGCTTCCAGACTGGGTAAAATGCTTCTGTTTTTGGGCAGCTGGTACTTCATTCAACGAGCGTTCTACATAAAGTCCTGTTTTTGCCCGTTGGATTGCATTTGTATCAAGGTCGGTAGCAGTAATTTGGTAGCTTGTCGGACGCAGGTGGTTGGATAGAATCATGGAGAGAGTATAAGGCTCCTCACCAGTTGAACATGCTGCACTCCAAACTTTCAAGCTTGAACTGCCTTTAATCAAGGCTGGCAGTATTTTATTCTCAAGCACTTCCCACCGTCTGTAATTTCGGTAAAATTCTGAAACATTAATCGTCATGCGATCTAGCAATTCTTCAAGAAGCTCCTTATTTTTTCCTATTGCTTGAGAGTACTCTTTAAAGGATTTGTAGCCTCTTTTTTCATATAAAGAAGTTAATCTTCTTTTCATTTGTGCTTCCTTGTAGAGCGATAGATCGATGCCTGAAATTTGCTGAAAATTCCTGATAAATTCTTGATAGTCTTTTTCCATAATGAAACCTCGCATCCTGCTGCTAGTATTTTTCTTTTTTACTAGTATAAACGATAATGATTGAAAATGGGGCAATTATTTAGCAGCGACTATTTAAATAAAGTTAAGACATTCCTATTATTTGAAGTGCAACATCAATCATACTAAAATAAGCAATAAAAAAGCTGTCCTAAACAAGACCGCTTCAAAATTGAAGCTAACACTTGCTTAGGACAGCATATTATGTAGGAGAAGTTAATAAACCCAAGTATTACTGAGCTTATTATACTCAACAAGTTCCTCTTCTTTAAAAAATAGGCCAATTTCTCTAGATGCACTTTCTAAACCGTCTGATCCATGAATCACGTTTTTTCTCATTACTACTGCAAAGTCCCCTCGAATTGTGCCGGCAGCAGCTTCTATTGGGTTGGTCTTGCCCATCATAAGTCTAGCTTTTGCGACCACATCGTCACCAGCCCATACCATTGCAAATACTGGCCCTGAAGTAATAAAATCTACCAGCTCCATAAAAAAAGGCTTGTCCTTATGTTCTGCATAATGCTCTTTGGCAAGCTCCTCTGACACCACCATCAACTTGGCACCAACAAGCTGGAATCCTTTGCTTTCAAAGCGTTCTACAATCTTGCCGATTAAATTTCTTTGCACTCCATCCGGTTTGACCATCAAAAACGTCTTCTCCATTTGATTCACTCCTATGTATGTAGTAGTAAGAAAAAATGATTTCATGAAAACGATATCATACATAGAACGACAATGTAAAGCTAATATTAAAACTTCCTTTTCCCTAAATACTTCGCTATATTGATAAGGGCTGTTTTGCTTCTTCCTTTCGGAAGGTCATCAATAGCAACCAGCGCTTTCTGCAAGTACATATTGCTGACCTTAAGGGAGCGTTCTATTGCCTTAGAGCTCTTAATTAAATTAATGATTTCTAATAATTCTCCCTGGTCCATGTTTTCGTGGACTGTTTCCACCTTTTGACGAATTTTTACATCCTCCATTGCATACAGGACAGGTAAAGTAATATTACCTTGAAGCAAGTCACCGCCGGCAGGTTTCCCAAGTTCCTCTTCAGTACCGACGAAATCGAGAATATCATCAATAATTTGATAAGACATTCCAACATAATAACCAAATTTATGTAGTTTTTTCTGATGCTTTTCTTCAACATCAGAAACAATCGCCCCAACTAAAGAACTAGCTGAAATAAGCAGGGCTGTTTTTCTTTTTATGCGACGAAAGTAGTCTCTTACATTCTGATCAAACTGATACTTGTCTTTAATTTGCTGAATCTCTCCGAGACAAACCTCTACAATCGTGTCTGCCAGCACCTTATGAGCAGCCGGCTTTTCCAGTTCGCTCATGATTTCAAGAGATTTAGCAAAAATATAATCACCCGTATACATGGCAACTTTATTATCCCATTTAGCCTTAATCGTCGGCTGCCCTCTACGTAAATCCGAATCATCAATGACATCATCGTGTACAAGTGAAGCCATATGAATCAGTTCTAAAGCAACAGCTGCCTTCTTAATAACATGGATGTCATAGTTGCCGATTTGGCCGGCGAGCAGGACAAAAATAGGCCTGATCCGCTTGCCGCCCGCTTTTAGAAGATGAAGCGATGACTCCCTTAGTATGGAAGTGTTAGCATTCACTGTATCTTCCAGCGTTTTTTCTATTAATTCCAAATCCGAATTCAAAAATGAATACATCATTTTTAATTTCACTTAAGCCTCACCCGTCTTTAACTGCTGCACAAAATAGATACAGACATTATTTTTCTTTAAAGCCGATATGCACAGCAGCTACACCACCGCTGTATGCCTTATAAGTCACATTAGATAAACCTGCTTTTTCAAAAAGAGAAGCCAGCTCTTTCATCCCTGGAAAATCCCGAGCTGATTCTTGCAGCCAAGAGTATTCCTTGTAGCTTTTGGCAAAAATCTTTCCAAACATAGGCATTACAAACCGGAAATAGAAATAGTAGCCTTGTTTAAAAACAGGGAGAGTCGGCTGTGATGTTTCCAGACAAACAACCTTGCCTCCCGGTTTAACTACCCTTCTCATTTCCTTTAGCACTTGCAAGTAATCAGGGACATTCCGCAGTCCAAAACCGATTGTGACAAAATCA
Organism: Bacillus sp. (in: firmicutes); assembly: GCA_031179905.1. Lineage (GTDB taxonomy): Bacteria > Bacillota > Bacilli > Bacillales > Cytobacillaceae > Niallia. The sequence goes on from JAPSHL010000188.1 coordinate 4,201, forward strand.
AAGCTGTCGTCAGGAAACGGCAGCTCCATAGCGTTGCCATGAATCAATTGGATTTGCTCATAGTCCTTTGTCTTCTCTTTCCCGATGCTCAGCATGTTTTCGCTGAAATCCAGTCCGATCACTTTACCCGTCGCACCGACTGCATCGGCAAGACTTATTGTCCAGTCAGCTGTACCGCAGCAGACATCCAAAGCTTTTGCGCCCTTTGAGACATTCATTCTTTTCATCGTGTCTTTGCGCCAAATCTTATGCTGCTGGAAACTGATCACTGTGTTCATTTTATCGTAATTGCCATATATCTTTTCGAATACATGGTGCACTTTTTCTTCTTTTGATTGGTGCTCCCGCATTGCTCTTACCCTTCTTCCACATACATTTGTTGTTTGATTTTATCCAAAACTGCAAGTGTTCTTGTTCCAATGCTTTCCTGATCAGGCGCATTGCTCTTGAGCGCTTCTGTTAGGCGGTCTGCCGCTTTTTGAAGTGCCGGTTCAAACAGCTGATATTTAGCATCCTCTGCAAGGCGGCAAAGCTCATCACTATGTTTTTTCAGCATGCTGATTAAAAATGAATCCCCAGTTAAGTTATATGTACTCCTGTCTTGCAGCATCCTGTTCAGAAATAGAAACGAAAAAGCAAAGGTTCTCCATTCATCTAAGCGGAACCGATCAACAAGCTTATTTAAGATAGAAAACTCGACTGCTTCTATCGCCTCTATCATCTCCGGCAGTCCGGCAAAAGCTTGCTGATAGATGATCATCTTATTCTCGTTAACCTCTTTAATTGCTTCGGCAAACACCTTTATCATTTGATAATCTCCCAGGTCTGCCAGCAGCTTGTAATATTGGCCGCTGTAAAAATCTCCGGCTAATATCGTCAACTGCCTGTTCTTTTCTATTCCTTTATGAACGCTGTCATTGGTTACAAGCTCATGGGTATCAAGGGCAATTTGAATAAGCATCGTTGTCGTGGCATATGTGATGACCTGGCTGTCATCTATGTCAGCCTGCTTTAATAGAAAAACGGTAAGCAGCAGCTTGTCTTCATCAATTATCGGGTTGTCAATATGCTTAAAAAGATAAGGATGAGCAATCTTTTGCAATACCTCTTCCCGCACATTTTCCACTGTTTCTTGAAATAACATCATAATATCACCCTTGTTCCCCCATAAATTTCTCTTTATATATGCATTACTAATTAAATTATATTTGTATAAAGTCTAGATTATTATAGCATAAATGCCTGCTGACACCACGTAAAAAGCCCCGTATACGGCTATGTCATTTAATCAGAGAAAGTACTTCTGCACGAGACTCAGCATTTTCTGCGTACTTCCCGCGAACTGCTGTAGTAACTGTTTTTGCGCCAGGCTTGTTAACACCTCTCATGGTCATGCACATATGCTCAGCTTCAACAACCACCATAACACCATGCGGATCAAGCATTTCTTGAATCGCATCAGCAACCGTTGAAGTGATGCGTTCTTGCAGCTGCGGTCTTTTAGCAACAGCTTCGACCGCTCTAGCTAATTTGCTCAAGCCCGTTACTTTTCCGTTTCGCGGAATATATGCTACGTGGGCAACTCCATAAAACGGAACGAGATGATGTTCACACATGCTGTACAGCGGAATGTCTTTTACAAGCACAAGCTCCTCATGGTCTTCCCCAAAAATAGTATGAAAATACTCCCTAGGATCTTCATTTAATCCTGCGAAAATATCACTATACATTTTGGCGACTCTTTTCGGGGTATCAAGCAATCCTTCTCTTTCAGGATCTTCCCCAATCGCTTCCAGTATTTGTTTTACCGCATCTTCTATCTTGGCCAAATCAACTTTCGACATTCTTTTTTTCCTCCCAAAGCTATCAATCCAATTTCCTTTAACCATATTAGCATATAAAAAGAACTAAAACCACGAATACCGCTAATTCTATTCATTTCCCATATGATACATATCAACATATGGAAATTATGTTAATACAATACAAAAAAACCGCGAGTAATTCGCGGTTTTTAGAGAAATAATATGCAATGTATGTAAATTACTTCACTGCGTCTTTAAGTGCTTTACCTGGTTTAAAAGCAGGAACTTTGCTTGCTGCGATTTCGATTTCTTCACCAGTTTGAGGATTGCGTCCTTTACGAGCAGCACGCTCACGTACTTCAAAGTTACCAAAACCGATAAGTTGTACCTTATCACCATCTTTTAAAGCATTTAAGATTGTATCAAAAACAGCGTCAACTGCTTTAGTAGCGTCTTTTTTAGACAATTCGCTTGCTTCTGCAACTGCGTTAATTAATTCTGTCTTGTTCATGCCTTTCACCTCCTCCCAAATGTTTCAAATAAATCCTAAAAAATCGTTTCATATCATTATTTGTAAACAATTTATCGGAATTATATACGTCATTAAGAATATTTTCCTTTAGTACCATAGTGTTACCATGATACTTCTTCTAACGTGACAAGCATTTATAATTTCCATCATAATGCTTTAATCGCTGTAATGACGCTGATTCCTTTAAAAGATTATCATAATCGTTTGAGCATATCAAGAAATTTTATATATTGATAGCAATCTTTTCGTTATTTGATATAAAAGTGTAATATTAAAACAATTATTTTACAGTCATTTCTCAGTATATCAGAATAAGACAAATAGCACATTTCTTATTATTCACTAAGGCTA
>JAPSHL010000026.1 GCA_031179905.1 Bacillus sp. (in: firmicutes)
ATGGAAACCATGCCCATTATGATCTTAAGCTGGACAAGCAGACAGAAAATGATGAAGTAGTAGAATCAGATAAAGAAGTAGCAGTACTTTTAGATAAACGAGACAGCGAGTTCTTAGACGGCATCTGGATTCAATACTTCCATATACCAGAGCCAGGTTTTGTTATTTACAATCCGAATAAAGAAATGCATAGTCATTAAAAAACATATTGTCCTCAAAAGGTAATGAGAAGTCCTTCTCGTTACCTTTTGTCATTTTTTTGTTTGGAAATGGTGGGAAAAAGGCTAATTTGCGCTCCGGGCGCTTGCTTTCCGGGGGGCGGGCGGTGAGCCTCCTGGCCCCGCCCGCGGAAAGCGTCCACCCGGAGTGGAAATCAAACCACACTGATTTTCTATTATATTTTAAAAGAAAAAGACTGTAGGCAAACTCGAAAATCATCGAGTTTGCCTACAGTCTCAAACGGGGATATCCCCGTTTTTTTTATTTCTTATCTAATGAAGACAAACTTTGAATAAGATCATCTTTAATGATTGTCCACCACTCACGGTTGTTGATAAATTGCTGAACCATTTCCTTGATAAAAGATTTAAAAGCAGTCTCATAATCTGGAGAGTCTTTAGGCGGTACATCCTTTTTAAGGATATCAACCTCTTTTTGAATAATTTCTGCTCTTGGTCCCCATTTGCCGACCAATTCATCATTTTCATCAAGGAAAATGATGATTGGGATGGAGCGCGCTGTTCCATTCGTCAAAAACTGATCCATCAATTCAAGATTTTCATCTCTGATTAGAAACCTTGTCTCGATTAACGCTTCGTTAGCTAAACGTAAAAAGACAGGAACATTGACCATAGCATCACCACACCAATCTGCACTAAGAATAAGGGCTTTCATTCCTTGTGTTTGCAATGGGCGCAGCTTTTCAAGATCTTCTGCTGGTACAGTAAATTCATTATATACTTTCAAAAGATTCTCTTTATTCACCTGCATGCTGGATATGTACTGGCGAGAAGACATCCCTTTATCAAACCAAACTTTAAGATTACTCAATATATACACTTCCTTTTCTAATATTATTGGCTTAGCATCATTTAATTTTACTAAAAATAAGAGCAATATAGTAATTATTAGCTTTAGCTTTTATAAAAGCTGTTTATTAATAAAAACATTTTTCTAAAGGAGGAAAAACAACCCTTAAACAAGAATTATTGGTATAGGACAAATCGATGTGCAAATAATGTAATAAAGGTATATAAAAAATATTGTAGAATGTAAGCGATTAACTGTGAAATTATTCCTATTTTTTAAGTGATCTATACAAAAAATAGATTGATTTTAAGGAACTAATCTTTTCTATCTATTAATACTTGCGATTTCTTAATGAATTTTTGAAAGAATAGTGATAGGATTATAGGTATCGAATCGATATATATTTTAGATTAAGGGATGGTAATCTAATGACAACAAGACTAAAAGTTAACGAAAGCAGCTCAGCCTTACGCAGGGATGTTAAGAGACTTGGAATAATACTTGGTGAAGTGCTTGTCCATCATGGCGGGCAAGAACTTTTGCAAAAAGTCGAAACAATCCGTAAATTAGCGAAGGAACTGCGCAACAATTATAATGACGGTACATATCAAGAACTTAAAAGAGAAATGGAAAGCCTGGAAAGACCAATGAGAAGGCAGGTTATTCGCGCATTCTCAAAATACTTCCACCTGGTTAATGTGGCAGAGCTAAATCATCGCATCAGAAGAAGAAGAGAATATCAGCTACAAGAAAATAATCTTGTGCAGCCTGCATCAATCGAAAGTGCGATTCAGGCATTTAAGAGTAAGAACCTGACAGAGGATGCTATTCAAAATGTTTTAGATACTTTATCATTGGAGCTGATAATTACAGCGCATCCGACTGAGTCGACAAAGCGGTCCATACTTGAAATTCAGAAGAGAATCGCTAACTTGTTGAAACAGCTTGATAACCCTATGCTCACAAGAAAAGAGCGTAAAGAAATTGATCAAGAGCTGTTCGAGGAAATAACTATCATGTGGCAAACGGATGAGCTACGTTTGACAAGACCGACCGTTATGGATGAGGTTCGAAATGGCTTGTATTACTTCGACCAAACATTGTTTGATGTATTACCGGAGATACACCAAGAAGTACAGGATGCACTGCATGAGAATTATCCTACGTACAATTGGAATGTGCCGAACTTCCTAACGTTTGGTTCATGGATCGGTGGAGACCGGGACGGAAACCCGAACGTGACTCCTGAAGTGACATGGCAAACGCTTCATAAGCAAAACAAGCTTGTTCTAAAGAAATATACTGATGCAGTTATTGATTTAATGAAAAGATTCAGCCATTCTACGAACAGAATTAAAGTAAGCTCGAAGTTGATCCAGTCAATCGTAGAAGAAGAACAATTGTATTTAAATGAAGACACTAAATGGACTGTGGAAACAGAAGTATATCGCAGGAAGTTTGCTGTTATCATTCAGAGACTGAAAGCTACCGGTAAATCGGAGAAAGGTTACAGTGATTCTGATGAGCTTCTTAAGGATTTACTCTTAATCCAAGACAGCTTTGTGATTCACCAGCCGAAGGATCATGAACAAAAGGACTTGCAGAAATTAATTCGCCAAGTACGTTTGTTCGGCTTCCACCTTGCAACATTAGATATTAGAAACCACAGCGGCGAACATGAGGCAGCTATCTCAGAAATCCTGAAAAAAGTAGGGATTTCAGAGGACTACAGCAGTCTTGATGAAGAAAGCAAAATGAATATCCTTGTCTCTGTCTTGAAGGATCCGAGACCAATACTATTGTTAAATGAGGATTATTCTGCTCAAACACAGGAAATGATTAAAACATTCCAGATGATCCGCAATGCCCATAAAAAATTCGGCAAGCGGGCAATTACTGTCTATCTAATCAGTATGACTCAATCTGCCAGCGATTTACTAGAAGTACTTGTTCTTGCGAAAGAAGCGGGAATTTATCGTCTTCATGCTGATGGAACGGTTGAAAGCCATTTGAATGTGGCACCGCTGTTGGAAACAATCGATGATTTAGTTGCAGGACCTGATATTATGCAAACATTGTTTGAACTGCCTGTTTACAAAGACCATTTGAAACAGCATGAAAACCAACAGGAGATTATGCTAGGGTATTCAGACGGAAGTAAAGACGGCGGAACATTGACTGCTAACTGGAAGCTTTATAAAGCTCAAAGAGAAATTCATGAAATGGCAAGCAGATATAAAATTGGTCTTAAGTTCTTCCACGGCCGCGGCGGTTCCCTAGGCAGGGGAGGCGGTCCTCTGAACAAAAGTATTTTGTCCCAGCCAGCTGAAACACTAGGAGATGGTGTGAAAATTACAGAACAAGGTGAAGTATTATCTTCTCGCTATCTGTTGGAGGACATTGCATTCCGTAGTCTGGAGCAGGCGATTTCCACATTGCTGAAAGCTTTTGCTCATATCTCTAATAATGAGCTGGACCAAACTCAAAAAGACAAATGGGAAACAGCAATGGAAGAAATTTCTGCGGTCTCTTTGAAAAAATACCAATCATTAGTGTTCTTTGATGATGATTTTATGACCTATTTTAAAGAAGCTACACCTTTGAATGAAATTGGCAACTTGAAAATAGGATCAAGACCGATGAGCAGAAAAAGTAAGCAGACATTTGAAGATTTACGCGCCATTCCTTGGGTGTTTGCTTGGACGCAAAGCCGCCAACTCTTGCCAGCATGGTATGCAGCAGGCACTGGTCTTAACGAATTTGCTGAGGCCAGCAGCAGCAACATCGGCATTCTTAAAGAAATGTACCAAAAATGGCCATTCTTCCGTTCAACTATCGATAATCTGCAAATGGCATTGATGAAAGCTGATTTGACGACAGCGAGAGAATATTCATCCCTTGTAGAAGATGAGTCGATTGGCACAAGAATTTACGAAAACATTAAAGAAGAATACAATAAAACAAAATCAATTCTTCTTGAAATTTCCGGTGAAGAAGAGCTGCTGGATCACACTCCTACAATTCAGGAATCTGTCTACAGAAGAAATCCATATGTAGATCCGCTTAACTTCTTCCAAGTAGAGCTGATTAAACAGCTGCGCGATCAAGAAACGCCGGATCCAGAGCTCTTGAACCAAGTATTGCTCACAATCAATGGAATTGCTGCCGGCTTGCGTAATACCGGCTGATATAAAAAAGAAACAGCATTAACATGCTGTTTCTTTTTTTATTATCTTATTTTTTAAAAGGAGCTAAAAACTCTTCAACTTGCTCAGGTGTTTTAGCATTTGCACTGTGCAAATGGCCGCTTTTTTCGCCGTCTTTAAATACAAGCAGGCTTGGAATGCCCATTACATCATATTTCTCCGCTAGCTCAGGCAGTTCATCCTTGTTAAGGCTGAACCACTTTTTGTCTGCGTTTTCCTCGATGATCTCTCCGATAAACATATCCATTCTTGTACAATCAGGACACCATGTCGTAAAAAACTTAATAATATTTGTTTCGCCGTTGTTAATGATCTCGTTGAATTCCTCTATAGTGCTAATTTGTTTCATGATACACCTCTTAAAAGATAATTTAAAATAGCCATACAAGCTATTAACGACATTATACACTAATTCTCGAATATTTCCTGTTAGATGAACTGAAATTATTTACACAAAAATACCAACAGTAAATTCGGAGCAAATAGAGAAACTAAAAATAAAAAACAAAGGAGCAATTCAAATGCTAAAAAATACTTTAAAGACAGTTCTATCTATGGGCATGGTAATGGGCATGCTGACAGCTTGTAATGGAAATAATGATGATGATGATATTGATACAAACAATAATATCATCGAAACTGGGCAAATCTCGACACTAAAAACAGATACAAACAGCAAACTTTATCCGCATACACAAGCAATTAAAATCCAAGATGCTAAATATGAATTCAGAACATCTAAGCAGAATGGAGCGCCAAATGCAAATCAAGGTAATAACGCACAAAACAATCAAATTGCACAAAACCCGACTGCGAATAATATTCAATCTAAGCCTGCTCAGCCGTCACCTGACAATGCTGCCAAAATTGCTGCTGAGAATAAAGGTTCCAGTGAATTTGTCGAAGCTGTTATTCGCCTGACAAATAATGAACGTCAAAAAAATGGCCTTCCTGCGCTGAAAGCATATCCAGAGTTAAATAATGTAGCGAATGTGAAAGCTCAAGATATGAATGAAAAAGGTTACTTTTCCCATACAAGTCCAACTTACGGATCCCCTTTTGATATGATGAGGGATTTCGGAATCACCTATCAAGCTGCTGGTGAAAATATTGCTCAAGGCCAACAGACTCCAGAAGAGGTTGTTAATGCTTGGATGAACAGTGAAGGACATCGAGCTAATATTCTCGATAATAAATTTACACATATAGGTGTTGGGTTTGAAGAAACGGGTCATGAATGGGTTCAAATGTTTGTGAAAAAATAAGTGAAATAGGACATCTTTCTTGCAAAGATGTCCTTTATATTCAATTCACTTGATATCTTCCACTTGAATTAATACAGTCAGCTATACTATCATATAAAAATATGACCTGACGACAAATTTTTGTCATATATGTTGCCTATCTGTAATATAATAAAAAGTATGTGTAAATGGCAATGTGTCAGTTGATTGTAAAGAGGAGGATACAAATGGCTGCTACGAAAATAAATATTGCACCAGTAGAAAACAAATACATAAAACTAACCATGTCCATTGCGGATATGGATAAGGAAAAGCTAGTAGATTTGGGAGATTCCTTTTTGCTAAAAATGAACAAGAAGAGCAAAAGCGGAAATGAATTGTATTTTTCCGTGTTATTCGCTAAAAAAATGATGAATAAGCCTTCTAGAACCACGAATCCATCTGTTGCCATTACAAAATCGAAAAATTTAATTACAGTTGAGCTTACTATTTTGCTAGAGCTTGATACTATCACGCATAATGAAGGGTTTTATTGGATTAAAACAGAAAATGCAGCATCTCCTGCATTTGAACTTTCCTATAAAATGAATGAAAGCTATTACGATAAAAAGGTAACAAATGTGATGGCTGAAACTGAAACAGAGCAGGTTGACTAAAAAAACAGCGGCTACCTATAAGTAGGTAGCCGCTTTTGGTTTGTAAAAGAGGCGAATAGAAGATTTAGAATTACTCCTATTCAAAATAGGAGCTTGATTGGAGACGGATGGGCAAACTCATTCGGGATAGCGACCGGTGAATACATTAAAGGAGCACAGCTACGAAGCTTTTCTGTGCTTGCCTCGTGGAAACCCGGGAATCAATTTCCAATATTATAACGGAAAATTTAGAAAAAACCGTAGTCAGCTATTCCGTAATGAAGCTTGTCAACAGTCTACAGCGATACCTTAAAATAGGTATCGATTTTTTCTTGATTATTCTTCTATAAGGCCAAGCATTTTTAAACCGTTATAAATACCAGAGTCTGTCACGGAAGTTGTTCTGTGCTTTGCATAGGCGAACAAATTTTCATGAGCATTTCCCATGGCAAAGCCTTCGCCGACTACGGAAAGCATTTCTTTATCGTTCATGCCGTCACCGAAAGCAATCGCGTCCTTTGTATCAATATTTAGTCTTGATAATATAGTTCCAATAGCCATGCCTTTATTAACTTTATCACTGATAACATCATATGAATGGCGGAATCCTTCAATATTCACTTGAGATAAATGAATATCAGGAAAATTTTCATACAGATGAATATCTTCTTCCTTTAAGTTGGTGACTGTAATTCCTAAAATATTTGCTCTCTGGTCTTCTGTATATTGCTTGTTGCTTCGCAAATGAAATTTTTTGCAGAATTGCTTTGTGACTTCATTATCCGGGTTGGAAAGGAGATTATGGCTGCTTGTGTATAAAATTAGCTCATTGCCTTTTTCAACTGCAATTTTTATGTATAAGTCAACTAATTCCGGGCTCATTGGACTTTTTACAATATTCTGCCCGTTGTAGATAGCTAATGCACCGTTATAACCGATAAAAGAATTAATCTTTAATGTTTCACCTATATCTGCAATTTCATGAAGCGGCCTGCCTGTTGCTAAAAATACTTCCAGTCCTTTTTCCTTCATCAGCTTGACTGCGGTTTTTGTAGAATCCTGCATGGTGTCATCTGGCTGCAGGATAGTGCCGTCAATATCTAGAAATAATGCTTGGAAATTTGTCATTATGTCCTCCAGTTGTCGATCTGATTTTAAATTTAGCTAATGCTCATTTGTAAACATTCTAACATAAAGACGAAAATAATAAAAAGACCAGGAGAATTCCTGGTCACAAGATATATAGTACAAATCATTTATGCCAAATTTTCCACCACGTTTTTTTAGGCGGTTCAGCAACAGCAGTTTGTCGGAATGAGTGAACAAGATCTTGAAAGTTCTTTTCCCTGTCTTTAATATCCTTAGCTAACTGTTCACGCTCCATTTGGATAGCCTCCATTAGCATCCGGTCGTTTTTATGAAGCTGCTCAACTGTTTTATTTATTTCGCTGTTCGATTTCGACAGATGTTCCATCATTGATTTAATTTCTTTTGTAGATGTAGTCGCAGCAGTCCATTGTTTTGAATATGTTTTTCTTTCCGCTTTTGAGATTTGTGAGAGTTTTCTAATATTCGTTTTAATTGATTCATAGTCCCCAGTTGTTTTTTGTGTGCTTGTATGTACCATTTCCGCAATATTTTCGATGTCTTCCTTTGCTGATTGCTGATGGTCTGCAAATGCTGATGACAGCTTTTCGATTGTTTCTGATTTGCCTGCTTGTATCTCTGTTGAGATTGTTTCAAGCACTTCTTGTTTAATACCATTGCGTATTTCCTGCTTCACTTCATGAAGAAAATCCTGCTTGTATGTTTCTAAAGAGGACAGCAATACTTGAAGTTGATTATTTTCCTCTGTATCCCTGTCTATTTTTGTTATTAAGTCATCATTGTGGACAATTTGAATTTCATTAGCAAATGCGGATAAGTCCTTCTCAGGTGATTTCATTTGTACAGGTTCCGAAGCTTGTACCATTTTCTCTTCTTTCGGCTGCAGAATCATACTTAATGTTTTTTTAACCTCAGTCGTATTTTTCTTTTCTGCAAAAAGATTCTTTACTTCCAGCAAAAGGGAAAGCTCTTTGTCTGTATAAAACCGTGCTCCATTTTTTGTTCTTGGAATAACAAGTATTTCTTTAAATTTATTTTCCCATTGCTTTAAAGTCTTTGGACTTGTCGTCAGTTTTTTGGATGCTTCATGAATAGAATAAATGTTCATATTTTACACTCCTTATGGTTAATGAATATAAAAAAAGATGAATATATAAATAGCTATGCTTACCAATTAAATAGTGCGAGCCTAATTTCCTGCAAGAAGACAAAAGCTATCAAAACTTCTTAATAGTAGACATAATTCAGCAAGGTTCATACTGCCATTTTCTTTTTTAAAAACCCAACATAAAAGTGAAGGGGTAGATTTGGCTATTTTGGAGAAGAATAAAAGCAATACCCCCTTAAATTGGGAGCACCGAGGTGAAGCAGCCTGTGATAAGACGAATTATATTCTTGTCTCTTTTATTCATGCTATTACCATTTAACAATCCAGAGGCAGAGGAAATACATAAACCAATCAAAGCTAAATTGAAAATATTACAAACAACTGATATACATGCAAATATTCTAGATTATGATTATAAAAAAAATAACCGGATAATTGAGTTTGGTTTAAGCAGGACGGCATCACTCATCCAAAAAATTAGGTCACAAACGGAAAATACGCTTCTGTTTGATGTAGGAGATATGATAAAAGGAAATGCATTCGCAGACTATATCGCTAATAGCCCTTTTCTTCACGTAACAGATATTCATCCAGCTTATAAAGTAATGAACTTATTGGAATATGATGCAGCCACAGTAGGCAACCATGAATTTAACTATGGCCTTGATTTCTTGCTAAAGACTGTTTCAGGAGCTGATTTTCCTGTAGTTAATGCAAATATTTATATTGATGACCATAATCAAATGTCAGAAGATGATCTGCATTTTTTTAATCCATATACAATATTGCCTTATTCTATCAAGACAGAGGATGGGGCAGAAGAAACAATCAATGTTGGTGTAATAGGATTGCTTACACCAATTGCTGCTGAATGGGACAAGGAGTATTTCAAGGGGAATCTCATTATAAAGAATATGAGCGAAACGGCAGCAGAGCTTGTTCCTATTATGAAAAAGGAAGGTGCAGATATTGTGATCGCTCTTGTTCATGCTGGTCTACAATCAGATGATGCCTTAAAGGATAAACCAGGCAATAATGTGGTTGATGTCAGCAAGATAGAAGGAGTTGACGTATTATTATACGGGCATTCACATGGACTTTTTCCAAAAAAAGGCGAAAAAAATATAGATGGAATTAATCATAAGACTGGAACAATAAACGGAAAACCAGCAGTGCAAGCAGGTTTTTGGGGAAATCATCTTGGCATCATCGATTTGACTTTGGAAAAAAGGGGAAGCGTCTGGAATATTGCAGCATCAAAATCGCAGGCAAAGCCAATTATCCGCATTATAAATGGCAAAAAGGTTCCAGTTGTTTCGCCTTACCAGCCAATAGAGTATTTAATGGAGGCTTACCATCAGCAAACATTGGAATATGTAAAAAGCTTAAAGTAAGGTATTATAAGCAGGAAAATTGCTTCTCAAGGGTCAAACATACTATAGTGAAATAGAAAATAAAAGGAGGTCAGAAAAATGACAAAGACACTAAAAGATGCTAAATTTTCTGTCCTTGACTTATCGCCGATAACAGAAGGCAGTACTGCAGCTGATGCCTTTAAGAACTCTTTAGACTTAGCGCAGCATGCAGAAAAATGGGGATTTAATCGGTATTGGGTTGCAGAGCATCACAGTATGCCAGGCATTGCCAGCAGTGCCACTTCCGTGCTGATTGGCTATATTGCTGGAGGGACAAGCAATATTCGCGTAGGAAGCGGGGGCATTATGCTGCCAAACCATGCGCCGTTAGTGATTGCAGAGCAGTTCGGGACATTAGAGTCGTTGTATCCAAACAGAATTGATTTAGGGCTTGGACGCGCACCCGGAAGCGATCAGCTGACAGCCAATGCATTAAGAAGGGGCGGGAAAGGTGACGGCAGTGATTTCCCTGAAATGCTTGAAGATTTAAGAAACTACTTAAAGCCTTACGAACAGACAGGCCTTCCGGTTAGGGCCATTCCGGGTGAAGGTTTAAATATCCCGATTTGGCTGCTAGGCTCAAGCGGCTTTAGTGCGAAACTAGCAGCAGAGCTAGGATTGCCATTTTCATTTGCAAGCCACTTTTCACCAGATTATACGATCCCGGCGCTGCAAATATACCACCAGCACTTCAGACCATCGGCAGTGTTAGATAAACCTTATGTCATGGTAGGTGCAAATGTTATTATTTCGGAAACGGAAGAGAAGGCAAAATTTCTGTCCACTTCATCACAGCAGCAATTTTTAAGCTTGATAAGAGGCAGACCGACACAGCTGAAGCCACCAGTTGAAAACATGGATGAGATTTGGAGTGCATATGAAAGAAATGTCGTTCAGCAGCAATTAAAATCTTCTATTATTGGAACTCAAAATACGGTGGCACAAAAGCTTGAGGCTTTTCTTAATGAAACACAAGCAGACGAAATAATCGTCAATACGGCAGTTTTTAGTCATCAAGAACGGCTGGAATCTTTCAGGCTGCTGAAGGAAATTGTCATGTAGCATTATTTGCCTATAGGTTATCGCTTGACTATATGCCCGGATATGATTTATCTTTCTTACATGTGCTAAACATGGAGGTTTTTTTTTGAAAACGACAATGGTTTTGAAAAACGCTGATAAAATCAATCAATTATTAAAAGATATAGTAAAAGATTCTTATGAAGAAATCGAAGGGGAAGAAGTATTGCTGTGTATGGAATGCTGTGACGTTGATTTATTTGTTACAGTCGACTCGCATGAAGAGCTTCTCGATGCTATTAAAGAGAACTTTGAGCTTGACGAGTTCGGTGAGGTTCTCGATAAAGATAGATATATTGAATTGATGAAAGAACTGGATGAATATTATGTTCAGCTTCATATTGATTCAGGCTTTTATGACTATTTTCCAGCAGGAACTTATACAGTGAACGGTGAAGAAGAAGAAACAGAAACTGATATTCTCGCCCCGAAAGGTATTTTTTATGCACCATTTGAAGAGGCAGTCAAAGATGATAATTAAAAGGGGAAAGGATAGCCTTTCCTCTTTTTTTATGGAGCTTTCGTTTCATTCTCAGGTTCTTTCCACTTTAAGATACCATCATCTTTGTCATATTCAATAATGACGTCGGAAACACCTTTTTCTTTAATAATCTGATCTTCAATCCGATGTCTGATTAAATCAGCTTGCTCGACAGTTAATTTACTGTCGAGCTCAATGCTCAGCTCAACATGAAAATTTTCGCCTTCTTTATAAACTGAAATATCTTGAATATCCCGTACATCTGGATCAGCCATTGCAATAATCCCGATTCTGCCTTCCATTTCGGAATCACTTTCCCCAATCGCACCTGCAGCATTATCCAGAAAGACCCTGCCAACTACAAAAAACATAAAAATCCCGATAATGATGGAAGCAAGTCCTTCTGCCTGATAGAAAGGAGTCATTTCGGCGATAATGACAGCAGCCATCGCAAGAAGTCCTCCGCCTGTTGCCACCAAGTCTTCCAAAAAAACCAGTTTTGTTGCAGGTTTAGCTTTTTTCAAATAGAGAAAGCTGTTTTTGAAAAGATTTAAACCTTTAGAGGGGATACCTTGATCTGCCACAATTTCCTTCATTGCTTTTATAAGCACAAAGAACTCAAGAAAGACAGCAAGAGCAAGTACGGATATATTGAGATAAAAACCAGTCGATTCTGTCGGGTGAAACAAATGATCAATTCCTTCCCGAATGGTTTCGTAGCTCATAATCCCAACTATCAGGACAGCAAATAACAGAACGAGGTTGACCAATCGGCCGAAACCTCCTGGAAAGCGCTTTGTCGGTGCTTTTTTGCTGAGAGCAGAGCCAATAAAGACAAAAAACTGGTTTGCTGCATCTCCAAGTGAATGCATTGTTTCTGCGAACATGGCCACATTTCCTGTCAGTCCGAAAGCTGAACCTTTGATAATGGCAATAATAGTATTGATGATTGTTGCGTAAAGTGCCGACTTATTCCCGTTCCTTAGCAATACAATAAAATCTTTCATTTTTTAACCCTCTCCTTGAATGGTCCCTAAACAGCTAGAATCTTTTAGCATTTTTTTAATATAAAATACATCATTCCCATTTATCTACAAACACATGCAAAGACTAGTGGGGAATGAAAACAAAAAAGAAGTCTGCCAAGTAAACCGACAGACTGTAATATTATGTAAGTTGGTTCTTGGAAGTTGTGATGATTCTCTAAAAGAATACTAACCAAAATAAAACAAAAGCACACTAGTTCGCTTTTTCGATTGCAGCGTTCCAATCTGGGAAATAATGAAGGGCATGTCTCATTAAATCTGGATGGTTTGTTTTTATTTTCTTTTTGTTCAGTTGCTCTCCTTTAGAACGCAAACTTTGAATTGCGGCGATTACTTCATCAGCACTCATTGTTACTTCCATTAACTTGCCTCCCTCAATAGATTATTTACATTATTGCCTCCATACCAAAATTTAATCACGAGTTTGTTTATTTCCTTGGAAACCGCATAAAATGTCATTTTTCGTCTTTAGCTCGACGAAGATTAATAATCTATATGGCTGCTTATTGTTTGTCGCAGCGTTTAGCAAACTATATAATAATAGGGGTTAAGTGCAAAACTGCACAAGATTTGCAGTTTTAATCGTAAAGGAGAGTGTATGGACTAATATGAAATTTAACTATTTTTCTGGAGTGTTTTTGGCATTTATACTGCTGTTTATGATAAATGTTTCGAATACTTATGCCCATGCCTATATCGTAAATTCGAGTCCAAGTGAAAACGAAAGCTTGGATAAAGCACCAGAGAAAGCGACAATTGATTTCAACGAAAAGATTCAGACAGGCTTTGCAGTTTTTAATGTTACGAATTCGGCTGGTGAAAAAGTCGATAAAGGAAATGTGGCAGTAAACAACAAGACCCTTTCTGTAGACTTAACAGAAAATCTCAAAGATGATGTCTATACAATGGAATGGCGTGTAGTCTCAGCAGATGGACATTCTATATCCGGACTCGTTCCATTTAGCATCGGCGAGCTTCCAGAAGGGGTAGAGCTGCCAAAACAGCAGTATACAGCAGATACTAGCAGTATGGTAAGCGTTCTGTTCAATAAGGTATTTTTATACACCGGATTGTCTGTGTTTATGGGACTTGTTGTATTTTATCTCGTCTGGTTTAGACCCAATGCTCTTGAACAGAAAATCGTTATAAGATCAAAGCGAGTTGCTATTGTTGCTTTGATGTTGATAGGGATAAGTTTACTGTCATTCATTATCATTCAGACGCAAGTTAATGCAGGTGTTTCATTCTTCCGAGCATGGAGTCCTTCATTGCTGATTGAAACACTAAAAAGCACAAAGGAAGGGACCATTTGGTTCATTCAAATCCTGTTGTACATTGTGCTAGTACTAGCTGTAATTTATATATTTAAGAAAGGCAATGTATTAAGAAAAAGGCTTTGGATTTTGCCGTTAATCAGCTTTATGGGGATTGTGGTCTGTAAGGCATTCATGGGTCACCCATCCAGTTCTCCATATGAAAATGTCGCGATAATGATGGACTTTTTTCATCTAACGGCTGCTTCTATTTGGCTTGGTGGAATCATCGTTATTATCTTTCTATTAAAGGAAGGTGTGTTTGCTAAAGAAGGAAGTGAGCATGATGTTTACTGGAATACGCTTCAATCTTATTCTATGTGGGCGTTGTTCACTGTTGCAATTCTAGCAATTTCAGGCGCTGTTAACGGCTCCTTGCTGATTCCTGATTTTCATTCATTAGTGAGCACAAATTATGGAATTACATTGCTGGTGAAAATCGGTATTTTTGTTTTAATGATCGGGTTTGGCGCCTATCATCTTGTCAGCAGGACATTGCTTTCCCGTCAGAAATTTTATAAAAAGACGATTAAAATTGAAATGGGTCTTGGTGTGCTGCTGCTTGTTGTCACAAGCTTCTTTACACAACTGCAAACACCGACTCTGCCGATTGATCAGCCTTTCTATGGTGAAGCAGAGATTGCTTATAATGAGAACATGAGTCTCACTGTTTCTCCAAAGAAAACAGGTATTCAAAACCAGTATGAAGTAAATTTGTTTGATAATGACAGAGACCCTCTTCGGGATCTTGAACAGATTACAATTGAATTAAAGCAAGGAGAGCAGGTAACCTCCTTTCCCCTTGAAAAGGCAGAAGAAGGGAAATACACATCCAATAATCTTCAGCTTAATAAACCTGGGAAATGGGAAGTAACAGTTCATTTATTGTTTAAGAACCTCGACAGCTACGACATTCCGTTTGAATTTAATGTTAGGTAGATGGAAGAGTAGGATTATTTCTTGGGAAAGCGCAGGAAATGACAGAATTCTCGATTAGCAGTCGCTTTTGGATAATTTATGTCGAAATAGCATCATATGTTTGTAAAATATGAAAAGCCGTGCCTTGGTTAATACCACGGCACGGCTTTTTTTCTATTAATGGATTTTTAAGCTGCTTTTTTTAAAATAAGCGTTATTTAAACGGTATGCAACTATCCCTGCCATTGCAGTCAAGATTATATCTTTTATTAGCGGCATAACCATCCAGCCCCAAGCAATAGCATAGGAGAAGCTTTCCGGCGCTTGAGCCCACAACTTATAAGAAAAGAACATCCAATTTGTTCCAAGCAAATAATTAATGCATAACCCAACAAAGCTGCTAATAATAAATGCGGGTAGGGAACTGTTTCGTTCACGAATCCACCCAACTGTAAAAGCAAGCACTATAAAGCTAAGAATAAAGCCAAATGTTGGACTAATAAGGACTCTTAACCCGCCTGAGAGTCCGGAAAATATCGGGAATCCTGCAAGACCGATCAGCATGTAGCACAGCATGGCTACGGCACCAAGCCTTTTGCCCAATAATAAACCGGCCATAATTGCAAAGAATGTTTGCAAAGTGACAGGCACGCCTCCGATAACTAAGAAGCTCGTTATATTGGCACCTATTGCCATCAGTGCCACAAACAAAGCTACCATTGTAATATCAATCGCTCTCCATTTTTTCATAAGAATCATCCTTTATAAATTATGTATATTGACTAAAATTTACTATAAAGCCAGTCGTTAAATATGTCAACCTATTTAATATATAAGTTAACTCATTTTATTTAACTGATTTACATAAAGTGAGCAGGAATGTTTGATACTAGTAATAAACAAAAGGAGCAGAAAGGAGAGTTATGATGCAAAAAATCATTTCGAGCATTATAAGCATTACACTACTCAGCTTTTTATTTTCATTCCATACAATGGCAGCCCCGGCAGATAATAAACTCCCATCTTATGTGAAATGGGGCCAAATAGCGATGACAAAGACGAAAGAAAAATACCCGAACAGTGAAATTGTTGACTATAAACATATCGGAATGGAAACACAAAAAAACACTTCGACTGAGAAGTTCAAGCTGATCGTCAAACAGCAGGATAAGAAAGTGGGAGTCATGGTTGACTTGACGTTTGATACGCGAACAGAAAGACTGCTGAATGTAGATTTAAAAGAAACTTCTCCCTGATTTGTAACGTGAAAAACTCCACTAGAGAAATTCTAGTGGAGTATTAAAAGAAGATATTATACTAATAATCCTTCTTTATATTCTTTTTTTAATGTTGGCCAGAATTCTTTGTTAGCCTCAATTAAATCGTCCAATACAGCTTTAGCTGTTTTCGCAGAAGGAAGGGTTTTGTTGAGAGTAAATGCTTGCAAGGCTTTTTCGTATGAACCTTCAATAATCGCTTCGACTAGAATCTTTTCGGATGCGAGCTGCTGCTCAATCATTGCTTTATAGAAGTACGGAATGTCACCAACATATTCGGGTTTAGGACCATCTGCAGTTATAAATGCTGGCACTTCAATCATTGCGTCAGCAGGCAGGTTTGGAATCGTGCCGTTATTTTCTGTCATGACTAAATAGCGCTTCCCGAGATTTTGGGCGATAGATACCGTCACATCAACTATAAACGTTCCGTGTACACCAACAGCGAAGGAATCCTCTAAAATTCCAGTCTCCTCAAACTTATCAACCGTTTCAAAAAGTGTTTTTTCTCTGCCGTCCATTACTTCATTTGCCCGCGTATAATCTTTTTTAGAAGTTTCAACAATATAATCTGGAAACAGATAGTATTGCAAGTAAGGATTTGGCAAGTATTCAGGAAAATGATCCATAATCAGTTTAATATTCTTAAATGTTTTAATCCAGGAAGAATCAGCATGACGATAGTCAATTTTAGAAACATCCTCTGTTAATAATCCGTGTTTATAAACATGTTCTCTTACCTCAGGCAGTTTGTCCACACCGTCGACCTCGATACGAGTGAACCAGCCAAAGTGGTTTAAACCGAAGTAATCGACAATAAGTTCGTCTCTTTCAACGCCAAGAATGGCGGCGATATTACGCATTGTTGCAACTGGCATGTCACAAATATTTAGCACCCTTGCTTTTGGACGAAGTTTACGCACACCTTCTGCCACTATTGAAGCAGGATTGGAATAGTTAACAATCCACGCAGTTTCCTTCGCATATTTCTCTACATAATCTATAAGCTCAATCATCGGTGAGATTGTTCTTAAGCCATATGCTAAACCACCAGGTCCGCACGTTTCTTGGCCTACTACATTATGGGAAAGAGGTATTTTTTCATCGAGCTCGCGCATGGCATATTTTCCGACTCTCATTTGGGCAAAGACAAAGTCAGCGTTTTCAAATGCTGTTTTTGGGTCTGTTGTTTCTGTTACTAGAATAGAATCAGTATACTCAGCGATAACAGCCTTTGCAGCAACTACCACTTTTGCTTGTCTTTCACCATCAATATCATAGAAGCGTATTTCTGAAAGAGGCAAATCCTCGAGTCTGTCCATTAAACTTCTAATAATACCTGGTGTATAAGTGCTTCCTCCGCCTGCAACTGCTAAGATATATTTTTTCATTTTATAATCCTCCTAATTGTTGGTCTACTTGGTCACGTACACTTTTGACATTCAGTCCATATACAACTTGTACATTGTTACCAGATTTAATTACTCCTTTTGAGCCTGTTTCCTTGAGAACCTGTTCATTGACTGCATTTGGGTCTTTTAAGATAAGGCGCAGTCTAGTATAGCAATTGTCTACATTTTCTATATTCTCACTGCCTCCAAGCGCTCCAATAATAGTTGCACCTAGTGCGGTAGGAGAGCTGTTTGGTACAGCTGTTTGCACAGTTTCTGTTTGCGTATTGCTTGTAGAAGCATTTTCTTCTTCTTCACGTCCAGGAGTTTTTAAGTTCAATTTCAAGATTAGGAAGCGGAAGATGATGAAATATAACCCAGCCATTAGCAGGCCAGTTAAGATAAACATTGGCCAGTTTGACTTTGTTGTCCCTAACGGTAGATTGTACAGCAGGAAATCGATAAACCCGTTCGCCCCGATTGCATGTACTCCAAACAAGCTTAGGAGCATCATCCCTGTTCCTGTCAGCACAGCATGAACAACAAACAGTATAGGTGCTGTAAATAGGAAAGCGAACTCAAGCGGTTCTGTTACACCTAATAAAAAGGAAGTAAATGCAGCAGGGAAAAGAATTGCTTTTGCCATTTTCTTTTTCTTTGTATCTGCTGTCACATACATCGCAAGGGCTGCGCCCATAAGACCAAACATTTTACTAAGGCCCCGAGCATCCCAGTTAACGGTACTGCTTAACACTTCAATAGTAGGATCTGCCATTTCTGCAAAATAAATGTTTCTCGCACCATAGATAATCTCAGAGCCAATATGAGCGATACCGCCAAGCTCTGTATAAAGAAACGGTGTATAAACAAGGTGATGCAGTCCTGTCGGAATCAGAATTCTTTCAAGAAAACCATATACAAGCAAGCCGAAGACGCCGAGGTTTTTAATGCCGCTGGCCATGGCCGTGATGGCGTTTTGTGCAAATGGCCAAAACTCTGCAGCCAAAGCACCTAGTATCATTGCACTTGGAATGGCGAGAATGGCCACAAAGCGGTGGCCTGAATAAATGGCAAAAACACCCTTGAACTCAGTATCACAAAACTTATTATGCAAAATACCAACAAGGGCCCCGAGCATGATGCCGGAGAAAACACCCATTTCAAGCACTTGCACATTCAGCACCATCGCCTGTCCTGCAGATTGCATGGATTCTAGCGGAACAAGACGCCCTGAGAGATTCAACACTTGATGCATTGCATTTATAAAAATTATAAAAGTGACAAGCCCTGTTAATGCTGCATATCCTTTATCTTTTTTTGCTAGGCCGATCGGAATGCCGACAGCAAATATTAATGCCAGGTTCTGCAGTATAGAAACAGCAGAGGAAGAAATAAACTTACCTGTGTTTTGAATGATTGGAATTTCCAATAGCGGAATGTATTGAGCAAGATTTCCATTTCCGAAAACATTGCCGAAAGCGATAAAAAGTCCGATTATTGGTAATAACAATATTGGTGCAAACAATGATTTTCCAAAGGCTTGGAGACCATTGACCACTTTTTTCATATATAACCCTCCCTTGATACGTAAGCGTTATCAACTTATAGTTAAAGTATAGCGGCGAGCTTCCTTCTTTGAAAGGGCATTCAAACTATCTGTACTTTGTCTTTCAATCATGTAACATGTTACATAACAATTTTTAGTATTCAGTAATAATGCCTTTTTTAACAGCGAGCGCTAACAGCAGGTCAATGAGCATAAACATATTAGATTCATAGGAGGTAACTTCAAATTCATGCTGAGACTCTATCGTTGGATCAAGAACAGTAAACACGATATCGGCAATATTTGCAGTGGAGCTTTTACTATTACCTGTAAAAAGAATAGTTGTTAAGCCTCTTTCTTTAGCAATTTCCACTTTTTCAACCACTTTGGCTGTGTTCCCAGAGCGGGAGAAGATTATAAGCAGCCTGTATTTTTCGATATTGTTCAAAAATATCGCTCTGCTGTCACTTGTGGACGAATTGGAAATATAGTAACCGAACAGCTCTAGTTTTTTTGCTAAGTAATTGGAGAATAATGTAGAAAAGCCTGCCCCATAAAAATAAATCCTGTTATTTTCTTTAATGACAGACAAAAAGCGTTCAATGCTTTTTTCATTTAATGAATCAAACGTTTGTTCAAAATGTTGTTTAAACACATTAACTGTCTCTATTAATGGCTGATGAATGTCTTCTATGTATTCAGCATCGTTATCAACAAGTTTCGAAGCCTTTAAATTCAGGTGATAAATAAATTCACTGTAGCCGCTAAAACCTAGTTTTTTACAAAGTCTGATAATCGTTGTTGTCGACACAAATAATTCAAGTGCAGCAGCTCGGATGCTTAGTGTTTCGTTTTCTAATTTTTTTTTAATCAGAAACAGCAGGATATCTTTTTCAGCTTCTGTTAAATGCTTTTCATTAGCATAATCAAAGTAAAGATGATCAATATTTTTCACGAATAAATCATTCCTCATATAAAGTTTTATACATGTATCTTATCAATAGGTCTGGTAGTTTAAATAGTCTATTCACCAAATCAGCTAAAATTATTGTTTACCAATACGTTTAAAACTTTGTATAAGTTTTAGAATGAAGAAAAAAATTATAAGAGGTTAGATTTTTTTCTATGTCCGGTGCGAGTTCAGAAAAGCTTCGTCACTGCAAACAGGTGAGTGATTGCCGACTTTTTGGCTAATCTAAGTAGAAGTCTCACCTCTCCGCCCAAATCAAGCTCTAAAGAGGACAATTCATATTCTATGTCTTCTTCATCCAGAAACATTGTATATGTGTATCTTCTATTGTATAGGTCAAAATAGTTGAATAAGCCTATTTATATTGATTTAATAAGGAAGAAAGAATTTGCGTTAAATAGCAAAATTTTGGGGGCAATTACATGGAAATAGGAATTAGTACATTTGTAGAGACGACACCTGATACGATTACAGGTAAAACAATCCCGCATGCACAGCGGATTAGAGAAGTAGTGGAAGAAATCGTTCTTGCTGATAATGTAGGTTTGGATATATTTGGTGTTGGTGAGCATCACAGAAAAGATTATGCTGCATCATCACCAGCTGTTATTCTTGCAGCAGCAGCATCACAGACAGATAGAATCAGACTGACTAGTGCAGTGACAGTCTTGTCTTCGGCAGATCCTGTCAGAGTATATCAGGATTTTGCCACACTTGACGGAATCTCAAACGGCAGGGCAGAAATAATGGCAGGCAGAGGTTCATTCATTGAGTCATTCCCGCTATTTGGCAATGATTTGCAAGATTATGATGAGCTTTTTGACGAAAAGCTTAATTTGCTTTTAAAACTTCAGACTTCTGAAATGGTGACATGGAGCGGAAAGTATCGTCCTTCTATTAATAACCGCGGCGTCTACCCTAGACCTGTTCAAGATCCGCTGCCGATCTGGATTGGAAGCGGCGGTAACGCGGAATCTGCTGTGCGGGCTGGAATGCTTGGCCTTCCGTTATGTTTGGCAATTATCGGTGGAAGCCCAGTGCAATTTGCGCCATTAGTTCAGCTGTATAAGAGAGCAGCTGCACAGGCTGGCCATGATCCTGCTAAGCTTCCCGTAGCATCTCATTCACATGGGTTCGTCGCTGAAACAACGGAAACAGCAGCAGATAAATTTTTCCCGTCCACATCTCAAGCGATGAATGTCCTTGGAAAAGAAAGAGGCTGGGGGCCATACAGCAGAGCAAGCTTTGATGCTGCAAGACGCTTTGAAGGAGCACTGTATGTTGGTGATCCGCGTACTGTCGCAGATAAAATCATCCATCTTCGCAAACATGTCGGCATAACTAGATTTATGCTCCATGTCCCTGTCGGCAGCATGCCACATGAGGATGTGATGAGAGCAATTGAACTGCTTGGCAAGGAAGTTGCGCCTATTGTCCGCAAAGAAGTTGCTGAATGGGAGAAAACACTATAAGAAACAAGTAAACCTGCAAACAAGTTCGGAAACGCAACTGTTTGCAGGTTTTTTTATTGTTGACTGTGCGCTAGAAAATAGGCAGATAATTACTGCAACCTTCATAAGAATAAAGGAGTGCCTTTTTATTGTATTTGATTTTTATCTAAAACAGAAGAAAAAACAACAATACAAAAGAGATATATTGTAAAATAACAAAAAAACAAATAAAAACAGATGAAAAAACAAGGTGTTGGTAGTATAATAGAAACATAACAAAAAGAAAAGGCTTACAAGAAGGGGTTTTGGAGATATTATGAAAGTCTCAATTTTTATAACTTGTTTAGCAGATATGTTTTATGCCAATGTCGGAAAAAGTACAGTTGAATTATTGGAAAAACTAGGGTGTGAAGTAGATTTTCCTGAGCAGCAGACATGCTGCGGCCAAGTTTCCTATAACAGCGGTTATCATAAAGAAACAAAGGAAGTCGCCAAACATATGATTAAGGCATTTGAACATTCAGATTATGTTGTCGCTCCATCTGGCTCTTGTGTTGCAATGCTTCATGAATATCCACATCTTTTAAATGAAGAAAAGGGCTGGAAGGAAAAGGCAGAGAAACTTGCAGCAAAATCATATGAACTAACGCAATTTATTGTTGATGTTCTAAAAGTCGAAGATGTTAAGGCAAGCCTGCCTGCGTGTGCTACTTATCATAAATCATGCCATATGACTAGGCTGCTCGGAGTAAAAGATGCACCGAGTAAGCTGCTGTCACAGGTAGACGGTTTGACAGTTAACAGCCTTCCAAACAGTGAAAATTGCTGTGGATTTGGCGGAACCTTTTCTGTTAAGATGGGACCAATTTCTGAGCAGATGGTTCAGGAAAAAGTCGAATCAATTGAGGCAGTGAAGGCAGATGTACTGATTGGTGCTGATTGCGGCTGTCTTATGAATATTGGCGGTTATATCAACAGACAAGGAAAGCAAATTAAAGTGATGCATATAGCAGAAGTCTTGAATAGTGAGGTGAAATAATATGCCGATGAAAATAGGTGACCAACCATTTTTCGGAAGAGTTAAAGATGGCTTGGAAGACAGTTTTATGAGATCTGCCGTTACTTCCGCCCAAGAAAGAATGCAAGGCAAGCGCCTTGCCGCTGTGGAAGAACTTGGAGACTGGGAGGAATGGCGCAAGCTTGGGGAGGAAATCCGCACACATACATTAGAGAATCTGGACTATTATTTACAACAGCTTAGTGAAAACACAGCTAAAAGAGGCGGAAATGTGTTTTTCGCCAAAACTAAGGAAGAAGCAAACGATTATATCAGAAGCATAGTGGAAAAAAAGCAAGCAAAAAAAATTGTTAAATCTAAATCAATGGTCACAGAGGAAATCAATTTAAATGAAACGCTGGAGGCGGCCGGATGTGAAGTAATTGAAACCGATTTGGGAGAATATATACTCCAGCTCGATGACCATGATCCGCCTTCTCATATTGTCGTGCCAGCTCTGCATAAAAATAAAGAACAAATAAGAGACACGTTTAAAGAAAAGAAAGGCTACCAAAAAACAGAAATTCCAGAAGAGTTGGCATTGTTTGCTAGAGAACAGCTGAGACAGGAATTTTTGACAGCTGATTTAGGGATAACGGGCTGTAATTTTGCAGTTGCAGATGCTGGAACAGTCTGCCTCGTTACAAATGAAGGGAATGCAGGGCTTGTGACTGCACTTCCGAAAACGCAAATCACGGTGATGGGCATGGAAAGAATTGTCCCTACATGGGAAGAGCTCGATATCCTCGTTTCCTTACTGTGCCGCAGTTCTGTCGGTCAAAAGCTTACAAGCTATATCACAGGTCTTACTGGACCGAAGGAAGAGGGAGATGTAGACGGGCCAGAGGAATTTCACCTTGTTATTGTTGATAATGGCAGGTCCAATATCCTTGGGACTGAATTTCAGAGTGCTCTCCATTGTATCCGATGTGCAGCATGTATTAATGTTTGTCCAGTTTATCGTCATATCGGGGGCCATTCGTATGGATCAATCTATCCAGGCCCAATCGGCGCAGTGCTTACGCCATTGCTCGGAGGATATGAAGAATATAAGGAACTGCCGTATGCATCTTCCCTTTGTGCCGCTTGTACAGATGCTTGCCCAGTCAAAATTCCTCTTCATGAATTGCTGATCAAGCACCGTCGTAAAATTGTCGAGGATGAAGGAAAAGCACCGATGGCTGAAAAGCTTGCAATGAAGGGCTACCAGTTTGCTGTTAAGCATCCGAGCATTTACCAGGCTGGCACAAAGTCAGCACCTGTTGCTCTTAAACCATTCACAAAGGATAACAGCATCAAAAGCGGTCCGGGTCCAGTCAAGCTTTGGACAGATACCCGCGATTTGCCGGCTCCAAGCAAACAAAGATTCCGAGATTGGTATAAACAAAAAAGAAAGCAGGAGGACCAGCATAATGGAGGGTAACATCATTAACAGGGAATCTTTTTTAGACCATATCGCCCAAAAGCTGAACCGGCCGAGAGGGAATGAGACAAAAAAACCTGACTGGAACTATAAACCGCAGCTGAATGTCCTAAAGAACGCCAATCAAGATGAACTGACAGCTGTTCTGAAAAAACAATGTGAAGTAATTCATACAGATTATATTGAGGCAGCTGCTAACGAGGTGGCCGATACAATAGACCATATTCTTAAATCTAATCAATTGCAATCAGTAATTACCTATGATGACCCTCGCTTTAATGAGTATGGTCTTGGTGAATCGGCACGGAGGAATTGGGAAGAAAACGGGATAAATTCATATATTTGGGATAATGAAAAAAAGGAAGAAAATATTAAAGCGGCTGAGCAAGCTGATGTCGGTATAACGATCAGTGATATGACATTGGCTGAATCAGGTACAGTTCTGCTGTTCTCAAACCGCAATAAAGGCAGATCTGTCAGCCTCTTGCCGAAAACATTTATTGCTGTTATTCCTAAAAGCACGGTTGTTCCGCGAATGACACAGGCAGCAGCAGCGATTGCTCAGCTTGTCGCAGAAGGAGAGGAAATAGCAAGCTGCATAGACTTTATAACAGGTCCAAGCAATAGTGCAGATATTGAGCTCAATCTCATCGTTGGTGTGCACGGCCCAATAAAAGCTACTTATATCCTTGTGAAAGACAAATAAATAAAAACAAATAAAAATAAACCAAAAGTATATACAAGGTAAACAATCATAAGTTATAATAAAAACAGATGAAACAAACATAAATAAAGATAAAGCGGAGGAGAACAAAAATGGTAAAAAGCTTATGGCAAGAAGAAAAAGCATCACAATTAGCTAGTGGACTTGATGAATTAGTATATCGCTCGAATTTAATCGGCACAGACCGTGCTGTCTGCAACTGGGGCGGCGGCAATACATCCATGAAGACAACGGAAAAGGATTTCCGAGGACGTGATGTCGAAGTGATGTGGGTAAAAGGAAGCGGCTCTGACTTAGCAACAATGAAAGCGCATAATTTTACAGGTTTAAGAATGGACGATATTCGCCCGCTGCTTAATAAAGAAGAAATGCCGGATGAAGAGATGGTTGAATATTTGTCTCACTGCATGATCGACAGCAAACACCCTCGTGCATCTATCGAGACACTATTACACGCATTTCTGCCTTTTAAGCATGTAGACCATACACATCCTGATGCAATTATCAGCCTGTGCTGTGCAGATAACGGCAAGCAAATTGCCGAAGAGATTTACGGCAACCGCTTTGTTTGGGTACCATATATCCGTCCTGGCTTTACACTATCGAAAATGATTGCTGAAGGTGTCAAAAACAACCCAAATGCTGAGCTTGTGCTGATGGAAAAGCATGGTCTAGTTGTATGGGGTGATACGGCACAAGAAAGCTATGAAAAAACGATTTCTATCATTAATGAAGCGGAATCATATATTAATAATAAAATTAACGCTGAGCAAACATTCGGCGGCGCTAAATACGAATCACTGAGAGAAGATGATGCCGAAGAGATTTTAGCTGCGGTTATGCCTGTTATCCGCGGAGCTGTCAGTGAAGAGAAAAAAATGCTGTTAACGTATGACAGAGGAGATGACGTTCTTGAGTTTGTG
>JAPSHL010000189.1 GCA_031179905.1 Bacillus sp. (in: firmicutes)
ATCGCGTTAGCCGTAATGACATGGTCACCAGTAATCATGACAGTTTTGATTCCAGCTTCCTTACATTCTTTTACAGCCTTTTTCACTTCAGGTCGCGGAGGATCAATGATTCCTTGTAGCCCAATGAACACAAGGTCGCTTTCGGCTTCCTTTTCATGCAAAATGATAGTGTTGGCTGAAATTTCTTTATAAGCAATCGCAATCGTTCTTAACGCCTGGGAGGCAAGTCCATCAATTGCTGCTTGTACGACCGTTTTCTCACGGCTGCCGATATTTTCCGTTCTATTCCCCATCAAGATTGTCTTACTTTGTCCAATTAAAACATCTGGAGCACCTTTTGTTACTACAAACTGTCTTCCTGTTGAATCCTTTACGATGACGCTCATCATCTTTCTTGTCGAATCAAATGGAAATTCATTCACTATCTCGAACTGACTCAACAGTTGGCTCTTCGTAAACCCGGCTTTCATCCCGGCAACAATCAGCGCTCCTTCTGTTGGATCACCATTCAAGACAAATTCTCCTGATTTTTGTTCAATTTCTGCATGATTGCAGAGCATTCCGAAAGTAAGGAGCTGTTGAAGAACTTTTTCGTTTTTAGGATCAACAGCTTGATCCTTCTCATAATAGTTACCTTGCGGCTCATAGCCTGTACCGTCTACTGACCATGTGCGGCCGCTGCTCCAAATTTTTGTAACTGTCATCTTGTTTTGCGTTAATGTCCCTGTTTTATCTGAACAGATTACAGATGCACAGCCAAGCGTCTCTACCGCTGGAAGTTTCCGGACAACAGCATTTTTGCGAATCATCTTTTGGACGCCGAGGCTCAATGCGATTGTCACAATTGCCGGCAGTCCCTCTGGAATAGCAGCGACAGCTAAAGATACACCTGCAAGTACCATTGTGTATAAATCATTGCCTTGGAGCACACCAATTCCGACAACAAGTACAGTCAAGAACAATGCTGTAACAATCAGGATTTTCCCAAGCTGCTCTAGCCTGCGCTGCAGCGGTGTCGTTTGTGATTCTGCATTTTGCAAAAGATCCGCGATTTGGCCCATAGCCGTTTTCATCCCTGTTGCAATGACAACACCAACGCCGCTTCCTCTCGTGACCATCGTCCCCATAAAGCCCATGTTTTCCATATCACCCAACGTCAAATTGGGGTTTTTAATGGAATCTGTGACTTTTTGGACTGGAACAGACTCACCTGTAAGAGCAGACTCTTCTACCTCCAAGCTCCGTGATTCTATCACCCGGACATCAGCACCGATTCTGTCACCACTGGAAAACTTGATTACATCTCCTGGCACAAGGTCTCTTGACAGCACCTTAACCCATTCACCGTTTCTGAGTACTTGAACTTGTGGCTGGGATAACTCCTTTAATGCAGAAAGTGATTTTTCCGCTCTTCTCTCCTGGTAAAAGCCAAGAAAACTATTGATAATGATGATTGCAATTATCGCAATCGCATCGATATATTCGCCTAATAAACCTGAAATCAACGTTGCTGCCAAAAGCACTAGTACCATAAAATCCTTAAATTGGTTGAAGAATAAGAGCAATGCACTTTGCTTTTCTCCTTCCTCCAATTCATTAGTTCCGAATTGCTTCACGCGCTTGCCGACATCATCATCCGACAATCCAGCCGAAAAATCAGTATTCAATGCTTCTTCCACTTCGTTTTCATTCATTTCATGATAGTTCATCCGGCCATCTCACTTCCCCCTTTTCTAAAATCAGGCTCGCCACTTAAAAAGGCGAAGAAAATTATAGTCGTTCGAACACCTGCCAAACCTACATAGTTGTCCCACACCACTATACAGAAATCATATTCAGTCATTTAAGAAATAATGCTATTAATAATAATAAAAGTGGAAAACCCTTCCTCTAAATTCACTATTGTAGAGCTGATGCTTTATAATAGAAGAAAATTCATGTACATTAATAGAAGTACTTATGTTTTTATCCGTAAAGAAAAGGAATGTTAATTATGTCATTTGATGGTTTATTTACTAGAGCGATGGCTTCGGAAATCTCGCAAAATCTTAAAGGGGGAAGAATCAATAAGGTTCAGCAGCCTTTCACTAATGAAATTGTTTTAATTGTCCGGGCAAACGGCAAAAACCAAAAGCTGCTTCTGTCCGTCCATCCAAGCTATGCAAGAATTCAGCTCACTCAAGAAACATATGAAAATCCAAAAGAACCGCCAATGTTCTGTATGCTTCTGCGGAAGCATTTAGAAGGTTACTTTATCGAAAATATATATCAAGTTGAAAATGAACGGATGATTGTCCTTGAAGTTAAAGGACGGAATGAAATTGGGGATATATCTTATAAAAAACTTATCATTGAGATAATGGGAAGGCACAGCAACATCATCTTAGTGGACCAAGAGAAAAACACGATTATGGACAGCATTAAGCACGTCTCCTATGCTGTTAACAGCCACAGGGCCATTCTGCCAGGCTATGAATATATTTCGCCACCAGCCCAGGAAAAAATCAATCCCCTTGAAGCGACTGAAGAAGACGTGCTTAAATACATTGATTTTAATGGCGGAAAGCTCGATAAGCAGCTTGTTCAGCATTTTTCAGGACTTTCACCGCTATTCGCTAAGGAAATCGTATACCAGGCAGGTTTAGCGAATAGAACTACTCTTCCCGCAGCCTTCGCAGCAGCGATAGCAACCGTGAAGACTGCAAAATTCAATCCTGCAATCATGATGACCGAAAACAAGGAATATTTTTATTTCGTTCCGATTGAACATGTCGGCGGTGAAGTAAAATGCTTTCCTACCTTAAGCGAAATGCTCGACCGCTTCTATTTCGGGAAAGCCGAAAGAGACCGTGTCAAGCAGCAGAGCAATGATTTAGAACGCTTCATTCAAAATGAGCGGGATAAAAATAGCAAAAAAATCAGCAAACTAGAAAAAACCTTGTCGGTAGCTGAGAATGCAGACCAATACCAGCTCCTCGGTGAATTGCTTACTGCTAATTTATACGCTGCCAAAAAAGGGATGGAAAAGCTTGAAGTCATCAATTATTATGATCCTGATGGAAGCAGCATGGAAATTGAGTTAAATCCGAGACTGACACCTTCTGAAAATGCCCAAAAGTATTTCACTCGCTATCAAAAGGCAAAAAATTCTATTGATATTATTAAGGAACAAATTAGACTTGCTGAAACAGAGCTTGAATATTTTGATTCCTTGTATCACCAAATTTTGACTGCTTCGCCGAAAGACATTCAAGAAATACGAGAGGAATTAATTGAGGAAGGCTATTTAAGAGAAAGACAGAAAAAGCAGATGAAAAAAGCGCAAAATGCGAAGCCTGTTCTTGATCATTATATCTATGAAGAAACAGAAATATTAGTAGGGAAAAATAATAAACAAAATGATTATTTGACCAATAAAGTTGCGGCAAGAGATGAAATTTGGCTGCATACGAAGGATATTCCAGGAAGTCATGTTGTTATCCGCAGCAAAAATCCTTCTGAGGAAACAATTCTCCAAGCTGCAAAGCT
This sequence comes from Bacillus sp. (in: firmicutes), assembly GCA_031179905.1. Lineage (GTDB taxonomy): Bacteria > Bacillota > Bacilli > Bacillales > Cytobacillaceae > Niallia. The sequence goes on from JAPSHL010000189.1 coordinate 3,529, forward strand.
TGCAGCTTATTTCAGTAAGGCTAGACAGTCCAGTTCAGTTCCAGTAGACTATACGCTTGTACGCCATGTAAAAAAACCAAGTGGAGCGAAGCCAGGATTTGTTATTTATGATAATCAGCAGACTGTTTATGTAACACCAGACGAAGAAACGATTATTTCCTTAAAAAAATAGGAGCATAATCCCGATTAATTCGGGATTATGCTCCTTTTAATTACTTGCCCCATTCTGCAGGGTTTTCCTTCCAAGCCTGCAGGCTTGCAACATCACTTTCCTTAATATAGCCGTTTCGCTGTGCTACCTCAAGGAGTGCTGTATAATCTGTCAAAGAATAGCTTTCAATTTTTGCATCTGCAAGCAGTTCTTTCCCTTTTGGCAGCTCGTATGTAAAAATGGATACAACTCCGAGCACTTCACAACCTGCTTCACGAAGACTGTTTACAGCTGTGATTACACTGCCGCCTGTAGAAATTAAATCCTCTACGACAACGACCTTTTGGCCTTTGTCTGCTTTTCCTTCGATTTGGTTTCCTTTACCGTGCTCCTTTGCTTTGGAACGGACATAAGCCATCGGTAAATCAAGCACATCACTTACCCATGCAGCATGGGGAATACCCGCAGTTGCTGTTCCTGCCACTATCTCTGTTTCTGGAAAATGCTCCTTAATTAAATCAGCCAATCCTTGTGCAATGTCTTTGCGCACCTTTGGATATGACAATGTTAAACGGTTATCACAATAAATTGGTGATTTTAATCCTGAAGACCATGTAAATGGATCATTCGGCTGTAAAAATACTGCCTTTATTTCTAATAGTTGTTCGGCAATTTTTTGTTTCATAATGTTACACCTTCCCATTCTGTTTTAAACAATTGATAGCTTTCATACGGATTGAGCGCGCGGGTAATTGATCTGCCGACTACAATCGCAGATACCCCTGATTCTTTAGCCGATCTTGGTGTTGCTACACGGACTTGGTCCTGAACATCATCTGATGCCAGCCTGATTCCTGGCGTTACTGTCAAAAAGTCGGCACCAATACGTTCTCGGATCATCGCTGCTTCTAACGGGGAACAAACAACGCCATCCATGCCTGCTTGCTTTGTAATGGCTGCATAATGAGCAACAGACTCTTGCAACGGAAGCTTAATTTGCTGCCATTCTTGCATTTCTTCTTGTGAAGTGCTGGTCAGCTGTGTAACAGCTATTGCAAATGGTCTTTTTTGCCCTGCTGGCGTTCCAGCTTCAAGGCCTTCAAGAGCGCTTTCCATCATGCGGATTCCTCCTGCAGCATGCACATTGACAAGATCTGCACCAATGCCTGCAATATTGCGCATTGCACTTTTAACTGTGTTAGGAATGTCATGCAATTTCAAGTCAAGGAATACTTGATGACCTTGTTCCTTTAATTCGCGGACAATATTCGGGCCTTCTTGATAAAAAAGCTCCATGCCTACTTTAACAAACAGCTTTTCCCCATTAAAGCCGTCCAAAAAGCGGAACACCTCTGCTTTATCTGGAAAATCAAGTGCGATTATAAGTGAGTTGTTCATTCTTTCCCCAGCTCCTTCCTGTACATTCTGAGATGTGATCAATTCCGTATTTGTCCATTAAGCTTGGTAGTTCATCAATGATGGTAGGACAGATGAACGGATCTACAAAGTTTGCCGTTCCGACTGCCACGGCACTTGCACCTGCATAGAAAAACTCAAGCACATCCTCCGCACTTGAGATCCCGCCCATCCCTATTATAGGGAGCTTTACTTGCTGGCTCACCTCATAAATCATGCGGATAGCGACAGGTTTTATTGCAGGTCCTGACAGTCCTCCAGACTTATTTGCAAGGATGGGATTGCCTGTTCTTAAGTCAAGGCGCATTCCGAGTAAGGTGTTGATCATTGTCAGGCCGTCTGCACCGCCATCTTCCACCGCTTTTGCCATTTCCACTATATTGGTAACGTTTGGTGAAAGTTTTACGTAAACCGGCTTTTGTGAAACTTCCTTCACCTTTTTCGTTAAGCTTTTCGCCACCTCCGGAATAGTACCAAAGGCAATACCACCTGTTTTAACATTTGGACAAGATATATTAAGCTCCAATGCTGCCACATTGGGCGCCTTTGATATTTCTCTTGCGACCTCGATATAATCTTCTTCTAAAGATCCGGCCACATTTGCAATAATTGGCACATCATAAGATTTTAGCCACGGCAGCTCTTCTCCCATTACCTTTTTTAAGCCAGGGTTTTGCAGGCCAATGGCATTGAGCATTCCTGAATTTGTTTCTGCAACCCTTGGTGTCGGGTTTCCAAATCTCGGTTCAACTGTCGTTGCCTTTATCATAATGGCTCCCAATCTGCTCAAGTCATAAAGATTGCTGTATTCCCGTCCAAATCCAAAGCAGCCTGATGCAGGCATAATCGGATTTTTTAAATTCAAGCCTGGCAGCTCAACATTTAACCTGTTCATATTACTACCTCCCCTGCCCTGAATACCGGACCATCTGTACAAATCTTTTTGTATGAAATGCCTGTTGGGTCATCTTTTGTGTGGCACACACACGCAAAACATGCGCCAATGCCACAGCCCATCCGCTCTTCTAAGGAAATATACGCTCTTTCTCCCGCGAAGTTTTTCTCAAGATTTCTTAACATTGGTGTCGGTCCGCATGAATATAGAACATCATACTGGAGACATTCTTGCTCAATCACATCTGTGACAAACCCTTTTACACCCACTGTTCCGTCTACTGTTGCAACAAAGGTAGCTCCCATTTGTGCAAATCTCTGTTCATAAAAGGCTGCTGATGCTGTTTGGAATCCAAGCACGATGACAACTTTTACTCCTTTTGCAGTCAATTGATGGGCAAGCTCATATAATGGCGGAACACCAATGCCGCCTCCGACAAGAAGTGCTGTTTCTCCTCGGTTTGCACCATCTACTGGAAATCCGTTACCAAGAGGACCTAGAACATCGACGAGCTCGTGCTTTTGCTTTTTGGCGAGTAGCTGCGTACCTTTTCCTTCAGCCCTGTAAATCATCGTAAAGGTATTATCTTCATGATTTATTTTAGATATGCTTATAGGTCTTCTTAATAATGGATCAAAGCCGTCAGCCACCTTTACATGAACGAATTGGCCCGGCGCGCTCATTTCATGAACAAGCTCACCTTTTAGGGTGAGCTCCATAACGTTTCCTGCTATTTCTTTGTGTGAAATCACGGTGCATTTTTCATTTTTGATCATGCAAGGACCGCCTCCATCTGTTTGCCTGCTGGTGTCATCGCTTCTGCAGAGAATGTCATTGATTCTACTACAC
>JAPSHL010000190.1 GCA_031179905.1 Bacillus sp. (in: firmicutes)
CAGGAAAAATAGAAGTCCCGACTAGTCCAGGTATCGGTTATGAGCTTAACGAGCAAGTGATTGAAAAATACTTAATAGGAAAAAAGACATTTACAAATGATATAATCAGCTAGAATAGGCGACACAAAATAGTATTGCTAGATTGTGTCCTAAGCTTTGCAAGTCGAAAAAACAGAACATTCGGAGAACGGGAAGCGGAGGACAAACGGTGAAAGATAGAGTAGTAGATTGGGTTAACAGGAATGAAGCAGAAATAAAAGAGATGTATCATTACTTGCATGAGCATGCAGAGATAAGCTGGGAGGAACATAATACAACAGCTTTTATATGCAAACAGCTTGACACGCTTGATATACCATTTAAGACTTTTTCTGACCAAACAGGAGCGGTCGGTTATTGGGGAAATAACAAAATTGGACCAACTATCGGTGTGCGCACCGATATAGATGCACTATGGCAAAATGTCGATGGTGTGTGGAAGGCAAACCATTCATGCGGCCACGATGCTCATATGACGATAATACTCTTTACTCTCAAATGTCTTAAGGAGTTAGGGGTAGAACCAAGAGGGATGATTAAAAGCTTCTTTCAGCCTGCAGAAGAGACAGGCGGCGGTGCCATTTCTTTTATCGATAAAAATGTATTGGATGATGTCGATTATTTACTTGGGCTTCATCTGCGCCCAATTCAGGAAATGAGGCACAATGAAGCCTCTCCTGCTATCTATCACGGTGCCGCAGCATCATTCAAAGGGCGGATTTTTGGATTGCAGGCACATGCTGCCCGTCATCATTTAGGGATAAATGTGATAGACAGCATTACTGCTATTAATACGGCAATTCGCTCTATCCCACTTAATCCAATCATCCCAGCATCAGCAAAGATGACCTTTGTTCAAGGAGGGGGAAAAAGCTTTAATATTATTCCGGATTACGCAGAATTTGGCATTGATGTTCGTGCACAAACGAATGAAGCAATAAGTGAGCTTATTGATAAATTAAAGAGAAGCATCTACCATGCAGGGGAAGCAAATGGTGCTAAAGTAGAGTTAGAGCTTTTGTCTGAAATGCCTGCAGCACAGAAAGATTCCTTCATGGAGGATGCAGTGTCAGACAGCATAAAAGACGTACTGGGCAAAAAGGGGCTAGTTCCGCCTCCAGTGACACCAGGAGGAGAGGACTTTCATTTTTATGCAAAAAAATTAAAGAACCTTCAATCAACCATGATTGGTTTAGGTACAGATCTTCAACCAGGGCTGCATCATCCCAAAATGTCATTTGAATTAGACAGTTTGCTTAATGGCATCAAAATTATGGCGTTGACTGTCATGAGACTGAATGAGAGTACTGCAGACAAAAATTGATTGGAAAGGCAGCTTCTCTAAAAGCTGCCTGTTTGTTTTGAAAAAAGCAAAATCGCAGCCCTTATAAAAGAATTTCCCCTCGTTGCTACTTAAAATCCAAAAAAAATCCCCGAAATATGATATCCTATTGAATAGATAGGATATCAATTATTCATAATGGAAGTATTAAAGGATGAAGCAAACAGCAGTAAGAAGGATTATGATATAATGCATAGTGTTCAATTTGCTGCGGATTATGTAATCATGTAAAGGTGGATATAAAGAATGGAAGCCACATTAAAGGTGAGACAGCTCACTTGGCGAACGGTAATATTCATTGTCGGCCTGCTTATCATGTCATTTGGAATTGTTCTGCTAATCGAAGCAGATTTAGGGTCTGCTCCGTGGGATGTACTGAACATTGGCTTGTATTATCAACTTGGCTTGACAATTGGAAGCTGGACGATTATTGTCGGCTTTTTTGTCCTTTTTGCCAGTGCAGTTCTTTCGAAGTCAATTCCGCAAATTGGTGCTTTCCTCAATATGCTGTTAGTGGGAATTTTTATTGATTTATTTTTAATGATGCCATTTATTAAGACACCTCTAACATTACTTGGAAGAGAAGTAATGTTTTTGCTCGGTCTAATTATAATGGCATATGGCATGGGCTTTTATATCTCAGCGAAACTAGGTGCTGGGCCAAGAGACAGCCTTATGCTTGTCTTATCACAAAAGCTTGGCTGGCGTATTTCTACAACTAGATTTTTCATGGAGGCAGCTGTTTTGTTTTCAGGCTGGCTAATGGGCGGACCTGTATTTTGGGGAACGGTCGCATATGCAGTGATTATTGGTAAAATAGCTGGTTTTAGTATCCCGCAATGCCAGAAATGGACGGATTTACTGCTTACAAATGTGAAAAAATCTCATCATCGTCACAAAAAAATAGCTAATAATAGGAGTGCGGATATATGAAAATCTCGACAAAAGGCCGTTATGGCTTAACAATTATGATGGAATTAGCAAAAAAGCATGGAGAAGGTCCTATTTCACTTAAGTCAATTGCACAGACAAATGACTTGTCGGAACATTATTTAGAGCAGCTGGTAGCACCGCTGCGCAACGCAGGGTTTGTGCGTAGCATTAGAGGTGCATACGGCGGATACGTTCTTGGTGATGATCCGAAAAATATCACTGCTGGTGATATCATTCGAACTTTAGAGGGACCAATCAGTCCTGTTGAGGGAATTGAAAATGAGGAGCCTGCCAAAAAAGCTCTCTGGATGAAAATCCGCGATGCAGTCAAGGATGTGCTTGATTCAACGACAATTGAGGACTTGGCAAATCATAAAGAAGAAGACGATACAGATTCTTACATGTTCTATATTTAATTGTAAGAACAAATAATTGGAAAGAATGTGATTATCCTATTACTATAAGATAGTTGCTAAAAGAATAATAAAAATTCAGTAGGTGAAGAAGTTGGAACATATATATGTGGATCATGCGGCAACATCACCGATGCATCCTAAGGTTATCGAAAGAATGCATGAAGTGATGCAAAAAGCTTATGGAAACCCTTCAAGCATTCATACATTCGGAAGACAGGCTCGGAAAATTATTGATAATGCGAGAGCAAGCCTTGCAGCAAGCATAGGGGCGCAAGAGTCGGAAATCATTATCACAAGCGGCGGTACGGAAGCGGATAACCATGCGATATTTGGAGTGGCAGAAAGCTATCAGAATAAAGGGAAACATATCATTACGACAGAAATTGAACACCACGCAGTACTGCATGCATGTGAGGAATTGGAGAAGAAAGGTTTTGATGTTACCTATCTTCCAGTCAATGAATTTGGTGTGATTGATCTTGAAGTATTAAACAAGGAATTGAGAGACGATACTATTCTTGTGACAATTATGTATGGAAACAATGAAGTCGGTACGATCCAGCCTATCAAAGAAATAGGGGAGATACTAAAGGATCATCAGGCTCTTTTCCATACAGATGCAGTCCAAGCTTACGGTATGGAGGATATTGATGTGAAGAAGCAGCATATCAATTTGTTGTCCGTTTCTTCACATAAAATCAATGGACCTAAGGGAATTGGTTTCCTGTATTTACAAAATGGCATTCAGCTTTCACCGCGTTTATTTGGTGGTGAACAGGAAAGAAAACGCAGAGCGGGCACGGAAAACGTACCGGCAGTTGCAGGTTTTCAACTGGCTGCAGAAATCGCTATTTCCGAGAAAGAGGAAAAAAAGCAAAAGTATGATTCATTTAAAAAAATACTCGTTCAAACATTAACTGAACATAAAATTAATTTTGAGCAAAACGGATTAGTTGAAAATATGCTACCACATGTTTTAAACTTAAGCTTTCCTGGAACAAATGTAGAGGCGCTGCTTGTAAATCTTGATTTGGCAGGAATTGCTGCATCAAGCGGATCTGCTTGTACAGCAGGCTCTATCGATCCATCCCACGTACTCGTTGCAATGTTTAACGAGAACTCGGAAAGGACGAAGAACTCTATTCGATTTAGCTTCGGGTTATACAATACAGAAGAACAGATCAAAAAAGTCGGGCTTGAGCTGTCTAAAATAGTGCAAAGATTAACAGGCAAATAAGCAATCTGACTAACTTGAACTGTATTCTTCCAAATAGATAGGAATAAGGAATACAGGGGGGAATGAAATGGAAAAAGCACCGAAAGATACACGTGTAGTTGTCGGTATGTCAGGAGGAGTCGATTCCTCTGTGGCTGCGCTGCTCTTAAAAGAGCAAGGCTATGATGTTATCGGCATATTTATGAAAAACTGGGATGATACAGACGAATTCGGCGTCTGCACAGCGACTGAAGACTATGAGGATGTTATCCGTGTCTGCAATCAGCTGGGTATTCCCTATTATGCAGTCAATTTTGAGAAGCAATATTGGGATAAAGTATTTACTTACTTCCTTGATGAATATAAGGCAGGAAGAACGCCGAATCCAGATGTGATGTGTAACAAAGAAATTAAATTCAAGGCATTCCTGGAGCATGCAATGAGCCTTGGCGCAGATTATTTGGCTACAGGACATTATGCCCAAGTTGTCAGAGAAAACGGTGAAGTCCGTATGTTGCGAGGAAAGGACGAAAATAAGGATCAGACTTATTTCCTTAACCAATTGACAACTGAGCAGCTCAGCAAGGTAATGTTCCCAATCGGCGGCATGGAAAAGGCGAAGGTACGGGAGCTTGCGGCGAAAGCAAACTTAGCGACTGCGACTAAAAAGGACAGCACAGGTATTTGTTTTATTGGCGAACGGAACTTCAAGGAGTTCTTGAGCGGATATTTACCTGCTCAAAAAGGAAATATGGAAACATTTGATGGCAAGGTTGTCGGTAAACATGATGGTTTGATGTACTATACAATTGGGCAAAGACACGGCCTTGGCATCGGTGGAAGCGGAGATCCTTGGTTCGTTATCGGCAAGGATCTCAAAAGAAATGTATTGTATGTAGGTCAAGGCTTCCATCATGAAATGCTTTATTCAGACAGTATTATTGCTGATAATGTAAGCTGGGTCACTGATGATTCAACTCCAAAAACATTTGAATGTACGGCTAAATTCCGCTATCGTCAACCAGATAATAAAGTGACAGTAGAACTGCTCGATGATTCTAAAGTGAAAGTAACTTTCCATGAACCAATTCGTGCAGTTACGCCAGGACAAGCAGTCGTCTTCTATCAAGGGGAAGAATGCCTTGGTGGCGGAACTATTGACAAAGTGTACCGCAACAATGAACAATTAACATATGTAGGCTAATGAAAAAGAGAAACTTGCTGATTCTTCTTCGGAAGATGACAGCTGTTTCTCTTTTTTTTAAGAAAGAAAAGGTGAGTGAATTGGAAGATTTCCAATAGGCTAAAATATGCTATACTTTTAGTGAAGAACGGAGTGTGTTTAAAGTGGAGACGAATCAATTAGGAATTAAATATATGCAAGAAGGCAAGTGGGAAGAAGCAGCAAAAATTTTTATGGAAGAAATCGAGAAAAATCCTGACAATGCTGTTTCATACGTTAATTTTGGTAATGTACTGTCAGCATTGGGCGATTTAAGCAGAGCAGTTTCCTTTTACGAGAAGGCGATTGAGATTGATCCAGATATAGCTGCAGCTTACTATAGCGCTGGGACAGTTTATTTTGAGCAAGAGGACCTTGAGTCTGCCAAAGGAATGTTCGAGCAGGCACTTACAAAGGGTCTTGAATCAAGCGACAATTACTTCATGCTGGGCATGACACATATTGGGATGGAAAAGCCAATTCTTGCTATACCTTTTTTACAGCGTGCTGTTGAGTTGAACAGCGAGGATGCCGAAGCATTGTTTCAGCTGGGATTATGCCTTGCGCAAGGAGAATATATTGATGAGGCAATGGAAAAATTCTTAAGCTGTATTCAGTTGGATCCAGAGCATGCAGATGCTTATTATAATCTTGGAGTTGCATACGGATTTAAAGAACAAGAAGGAAAAGCACTGGAAATGTTTAATAAAGCATTGGAGATTCAGCCTGATCACCAGCTGGCTGAGATGGGAAAACAAATTCTTAGAGGCTGATGTTTAAAAAGACTTAAGAGAGGGGGGAGAAAAGTTGGAAGAGCAAAATTCACTGGATCTTTTCGAGGAGCAGGCTAAGTATGTGAAGGGCCGCCATCTTGTCACGATATTTCATAATGAGGAAAATCTTTATACTGTGCTCAGGATAAGGGTCGATGAAACAAATGACAGTTATGAAGATAAAGAAGCGGTAGTCACAGGATATTTGCCGAGGATGCATGAAAATGATACATATACGTTCTTTGGCGAATTTAAAGACCATCCCCGATTTGGTCTCCAGTTCCAGGTCTCCTCTTTTCGGAAAGAGATGCCGCAGACAAAACAAGGTGTCATCACTTATCTGTCTAGTGAGCTTTTTAAAGGAATCGGTCAAAAAACAGCTGAGAACATTGTTGAGACTTTAGGGGAAAATGCGATCAGTAAAATTTTAAATGAGCCATCTTTGCTTGATACTGTACCGAAACTTCCACCTGACAAGGCGAAACTCCTTTATGATACGCTTATGCAAAACCAAGGGCTTGAGCAGGCGATGATTTCTTTGAATCAGTATGGGTTCGGTCCGCAGCTTTCCATGAAAATTTACCAGACTTATAAGGAAAACACACTGGAGGTAATCCAATCCAATCCTTATAAGCTTGTAGAGGATGTGGAGGGGATCGGTTTTGGCAGAGCAGATGATTTAGGCTTTCAAATCGGGCTTATCGGAAGTCATCCTGACAGAATTAAAGCAGGCTGCCTCTATGTACTTGAACTTGGCAGCAGCCAGGAGGGGCATGTCTACCTAGAAGCTGAATATGTGCTGAACAGGGTGAAGGATCTCTTAGAGGAAAACAAACATTAAAACACAGCTTAGCATGAA
>JAPSHL010000191.1 GCA_031179905.1 Bacillus sp. (in: firmicutes)
GTAGAATCCTACCCCCATAATCAAGTAGGCGGCAAGCAATGTTGCTCCTTCAAACCAGTTTGTTTCACCATCATTTGAAATAATAATCATAAGCAATACAGCTGATGCCATTGATACTAATTCTGGAAGGCTGAAAACAAGGGACAGGTTTGTTGGAAATAGAAGTGACAGCAGCACAAGCACCGGTGCCACAAACATTGCAACTTGTAAGGTTGAGCCGATTGCGATTTCAACAGAGATATCCATCTTATTTTTATATGCCATAAGCACTGCCGAAGCATGCTCTGCCGCGTTTCCGACAATCGCAACAATGATAATCCCAATAAACAGCTCTGACCATCCGAATGATTCGGCTACAATCTCAAATGTATGTACAAGATTCTCAGAGATGTAAGCTACCGCCAATGTCGCAATAGCAAGTATTAAGACACTGCGCTTCACGCTCCACTCAGGCACTTCTTCATGATGGCTGGCTTCTGTTCCCTCTTTGTTATCAGACTGGTATACGCCCCGGTGTGTAACAAGTTTAAAGAATAATGCTGCTAAATATAACAAAATAAGTATAATAGAAATTCCGACACTCAATGTTAATGTTTCTGATTCATCCATAGATATGGAGAAAACCTCTGGTATAACAAAGGCTACGATAACAGCAAACATCAGCAAGCCTGAATTATGTCTTGCATCAAACACATTATATGTTTGAACCTTATACTTAAGGCCACCTATAAAGAAGGACAGCCCTGCAACAAGAAGCAGGTTTCCAAGAACTGAACCCGTTAAAGACGCTAAAACAACCTCTGTCAGTCCTTCCCTCAAAGCAAAAATTGCAATAATCAGTTCGACTGCGTTTCCGAACGTGGCATTCAACAGACCGCCGATTCTTGGTCCAGCGACAATTGCCAAGCTTTCAGTTGCTCTTCCCATAAAGCTTGAGAGGGCAATGATTGTCAGGCAGTATACAATGAACATGAGAATGCTAGGCCAGTGCAGCAAAGAACCAATAATAGATAATGGAACTCCGATGAGGACTGCCACGGTAAAAATTTTATTCACCATTTTTCCCCACTCCTTTTATTTTTAACAATTAACATTCCCCTGTATATAATCTTCTTAAACATTTTCTAAAACTTCTCCTCTTTCATGTCTATCTGCAGCTTCATATACCGCAACTCAGGCCAATATATTTCAGCTTTATCCAAACCATTCCACAATATACCAATAAACTCAGCTTTTTTCAATAGAGAATCGGGTATATAAAATATAGACAAACCACCAATACTAACTAGGAATGGAAAGGAGTTTTTAATAATGAGTGATGCATTACAATCAAAAATAGTAGAACTGTTCGACAATCACAAAGTAGGTACATTAGCAACCATACAAGACAACAAGCCGTATAGCCGGTTTATGATGTTCTTTCACGAGGATTTAACTCTTTATACTGCAACGAATAAGGAAACACATAAAGTTGATGATCTGGGCCAAAACCCTAATGTCCACATACTGCTAGGTGTACAGGATGCCGGCTTTTCCGGTGCCTACTGTGAAATTGAAGCAACAGCAACAATTGAAGATTCTAAAGATAAAAAAGAAAAATATTGGAATGACAAGCTCAGTAAATGGCTGGGTGGTCCAGACGATCCCAATTATGTACTGCTGCAATTGAAGCCGCAAAAAATCCGCTATTTTGCAGATTCTGGTTCAAAAGCAGAGGTTCTGGAACTATAGGAAATAAGAAAAAGAGCTGCCGCGCGAATAAGCGGCAGTTTTTCTTTATGGTGTAGGCAGAAATTTCTTGTTGCCAATACTTCCCTTTTTAAGTTACCATCATTTAGGGATACTAAATTTTTTCTCTACAACCATAAGGAGTACTTTACATAATGACCAATAAAAAATTTGCGATTTTAATTAGCATTGTCAGCATCTCTGGCTTCAGTCAAGGAATGCTGCTCCCGCTGATTGCTGTCATCTTCGAAAATGACGGTCTTTCCTCGAGCATGAATGGATTAAATGCAGTCGGCTTATATATCGGCATCCTGCTTATCTCTCCATTTATGGAATACCCGCTCCGCAAATACGGGTATAAACCAGCTATTATCTTCGGCGGATTGCTCGTAATTGTTTCCTTGGCCTTGTTTCCTCTTTGGAAAACGTTCTGGTTTTGGTTTTTATTACGCCTGTTTATCGGTATTGGAGATCACTCGCTCCATTTCGCAACACAAACATGGATTACCACTGTTTCCTCTGAAAAAAACAGAGGAAGGAATATCTCTTTATATGGAGTGTTTTTTGGAATCGGATTTGCTGTAGGGCCACTTATGACGCCATTAGTGAAAATCAATGAAGCAATCCCTTTTATACTTTCATCTGCTCTATGTTTCTTTGCATGGATTTTCACTTTATTCTTAAAGAACGACTTTCCAGCACAGACAGTTGGGGCCAATAACTTTAAAGAGACCATCTCCCGCTTTTCATCTGCTTTAAAATATGCCTGGGCTGCTTTTCTTCCACCTCTCGCATATGGCTTTTTAGAATCAAGCTTAAATTCCAGCTTTCCGGTTTACGGTTTGAGACTGGACTTTGAAGTTTCAGAGATATCAATTTTATTAACCTGTTTTTCAATAGGAGCAATTGTGTTCCAGTTTCCTCTTGGAATTTTGAGTGATAGTTTTGGCAGACGAAGAACTTTAGTTACCATCCTGTTTGTCGGCTTTACCTGTTTCCTAACAGCAAGCATTGTCGAGCATACTTTTATTGGGCTCGCTATCTGCCTGTTTACAGCCGGTATGGCTGTAGGTTCAACCTTCTCCCTCGGCGTCAGCTTTATGACTGATTTAGTACCGTCAAGTCTATTACCGACAGGAAACCTACTGTGCGGAATGGCATTTAGTATCGGCAGCCTGACAGGCCCATACCTGGGCGGACTTTTTATCGAATATGTAAATAATCTCAGTTATTTCCTTGTCATAAGTACAATGTTATTAATTCTAGGATTAATCATTTTTATTTCTGGCAGTCAAAAAATCCAGAAAGAAGTAAATTCAGTCCCAAATTAAGGCAAAAGTATATCATATCCTTCCCTTTTATGTTAGGATAGGAATAATTAAATATTAATGATTAGCAGGGATTCTATTTTTACCGGAACACTGCATAAATTTTGCTGTCACCATTACAGGTGGCAGCTTTCGTGTTTTTTAGGGGTAATGAAGCTGATTCTCTTTCTCATGTACAGATATAACAAGGAGGAATAAATATGTTTACGGATACGAAACCACTTGCACAACAGGAGCCTGAATCTAATTCGCTATTTTCAGAAAAAATCTTGCCACATATAGAACTAATCGCAGCAGGCATAAGTGGTCTCTTGATTTTAACGGGCTGGTTTATGGCCCATCAGGAGGCACAAACATTATCTATTGTGTCTTATGTGCTCGCCTTTATTATCGGCGGCTTTGCTAAAGCAAAGGAAGGCATTGAAGAGACTATTGCCAATAAGGAATTAAATGTGGAAATGCTGATGGTCTTCGCTGCTGTCGGTTCTGCAATAATCGGCTATTGGACAGAAGGTGCCATTCTTATCTTTATTTTTGCAGTAAGCGGAGCATTGGAAACATATACGATGAATAAAAGCCATAAAGAAATATCTGCACTGATGAACCTGCAGCCGGAAAAAGCCTGGAAGATAACTTCTGATGGTACAACGGAATTAATCCCTGTCGCTGACCTGTCTATCAGTGACCAAATAATAATCAAACCAGGAGAAAGGGTGCCTGCAGATGGAAAAATACTTTCAGGCACGACATCCATCGACGAAGCGGCAATTACCGGGGAATCCCTGCCTGTTACGAAAGATTGCTCTGATGAGGTTTTTGCAGGAACGGTGAATATAAGCGGTTCTATAACAGTTGAAATCACTAAAAATGCTGATGAGACACTTTTTCAAAAAATTATCGCTCTAGTCCAGTCTGCACAGAGTGAAAAATCCCCTTCTCAAGCATTTATTGAAAAATTTGAAGGCACTTATGTAAAAGTCGTTTTGAGCATTGTCGTCATCATGATGTTTCTGCCCCATTTCGTACTAGGGTGGAGTTGGAACGAAACATTTTACAGGGCGATGATTCTCCTTGTTGTTGCCTCCCCTTGTGCCCTAGTCGCAAGCATCATGCCGGCTACACTATCAGCAATATCAAACGGAGCAAGAAGCGGGATATTATTTAAGGGCGGTGTGCATTTAGAAAATTTAGCAGCAGTGCAGGCAATTGCCTTTGATAAAACAGGAACACTTACAAAAGGGGTCCCGACAGTAACAGATATCCATATTAAAGAAGGACTTTCTGAGGAAGAAATACTTCTTTATGCTGCAAGTATCGAAAACCATTCCAATCACCCACTTGCAAAAGCAATCGTGGATAAAGCAGCAGCAACAATTAACAAGCCACTGCTTACACTTGATAATGTACAAAACCTAGCTGGCTTTGGAGTCACTGCAAAACTTGGGGACAAAGAATGGAAGATTGGGAAAGCTGACTTTGTTGGTCCTGATGATGCCAAAAGCTTTGGCAAAGATCTGTTTAACCGGTTATCGGAGAGTGGGAAAACAGTTGTGTTCGTAAAAGCTGGAGACGAGATTATCGCTTGTATCGGCTTAAAAGATATTGTACGCACTCAGGCAAATGACGCAATCCAATTATTAAAGGACTATCATATTCATACAGTCATGCTGACAGGCGATAGTGAAAAGACAGCTAGTGCAATCGCTCAAGAAAGCAATGTTCATGAGTATATTGCTGAATGTCTGCCAGAACAGAAAGTTAACCATATAAAAAATCTTAAAGAGCGTTATCCAATCGTGGCAATGGTCGGTGACGGCATCAATGATGCCCCGGCCCTAGCGACGGCAAATATCGGTATAGCTATGGGCGGAGGCACAGATGTTGCCCTTGAAACAGCTGACATTGTCTTAATGAAAAATGACTTACCGAAAATTGCTAAAGCGATAAAATTGTCAAAACGAATGAATGCTATCGTCAAACAAAACATTATCTTTTCTATATCTGTCATCCTGTTGCTTGTAATATCTAATCTCCTTCAAGCAGTGGATCTTCCATTTGGTGTTATTGGCCATGAAGGCAGCACTATACTTGTTATTTTAAACAGCCTCCGTCTTTTAAGAGGCTAAAAAAGAGGCAGCCGACTTTTCGGCTGCCTTTACTTATTTAGTGATAACCATTTTGTCCGTTCGAAGAACTGGATGTTTTATGTTTAGGTTTACTTTTGCTGTTTTGTTTAGTCTTTTTACCCATTCGTTATCACCTCGAAAGTAATAGTTTCCCCAAGATTATTGTGTGATGATGAACGTCTTTTATGACAGGTAAAGATCGGTTCACTATACAAAGTATGCCAAGTTCAGCATGGTTTCTTTTTCCGGCTTGTAAATATTGCATTGACAATTCCGCCAATGATGATAATTATGCCTGTCAAATAGAACCAAATCATCAATACAATGATGGCACCAATCCCGCCGTAGGTTGCCGAGTAATTCCCAAAATTCCCTACATAAAAGGAAAAACCTAACGAAACAGCAACCCATCCTACTGTTGCAAATACAGCACCAGGAACTGCGCTCACACAAGTAATTTTTTTGTTCGGCGCAACCCAGTACAATGCTAAAAATACAATGAACAGAATAACTGGTGTCACTAAAAACCTTAGTGCCCGCCAAACGCTTAAAAACTCACTCGATAAATTGAATTGCGAAAACAAAAATACTCCTATCTGCTCTCCGAAAACCGGCAGCAGCAGCGCTATAACCACTACAGCAATCATGCCTAATGTCAGTACGACAGACATCACTCTTGCAGCGATAAAGGAGCGTGTTTCTTCCACTTCATAAGCTTTATTGAACGCCTTAATAATAGCATTCATTCCATTCGAAGCAGACCAGATTGTTGCAATGATACCAAAGGAAAGCAAAGTCCCATTTCTGTTGAGCACCTGCTCCAGGTTGGTTTCAATAATATCCATGCTATCCCCTGGAGCAAAGGATGAAATTAAGTTTAATAAGTCGTCCTTTGTAATAGGTAGATATGGCAATAATGTCATCATGAAAATAATCAGCGGAAAGATTGACAGCAAAAAGTAATATGCGAGTTGTGCTGCAAGATCAAATACATCATCATTTTTTATTTTTACTGCCAGCTGTTTTACAAAGCCAGTTGCCTCTCCCAAAAAACCCACCTGCCTATATATCGGTTTAGCTAATAATGTTCTTTTCCCCTTCTTCAAACAAAGACAAACCTTTTATCAGCATTTATCCCTCACTAGGCAATCAGCTGTTTATTTACGAATCAGTGAGTATACTGCGGCAAATACTGCGTGCTGGAAGTTATACCTTGTGGCTTGTACTCCTCCTCTGCTCCGCCTGTAGTGAACGCATCCTTCGTTTCTTTCACAATGCTAGCAATAGTAGGTGTAACTTCTTTTAACTCTTCGACTTTCTCCAGGATGAAAGCAACATCATTGGAAACCTTCTCTGCTGTCTGTTTTACCTTTTCAGATGTGTCTGTTATGCTTGAAGACATTGTGTCAAAGTCAGTGATGGAGGTCGATAAGCGTCTCATATTGTACAAGGAGTTTTTCCTTGTACGCTTATCTAGCATACTTAACGATGCTCCTATCAAACCGCCCAATAAAAGTCCTTTTACTAAGCTAAACTGTGCCATTATGCATCTTCCTTCCTATTTGGATTTGTTGATACTCACAA
>JAPSHL010000192.1 GCA_031179905.1 Bacillus sp. (in: firmicutes)
CGAGAAACTTTCTGCAATTATCCTAACACATCAAGATCTAGACCATATCGGCAGTTTGCCTGAATTTGTAGAAGCAGCCAGCGGTAATTTGTCTGTATTAGCCCATGAATTGGAAAAACCCTATATAGAAGGAGAAATGGCCCTTATTAAGACAAACAGGGAAAATATGTCAGCAGATAAATGGGCAGCAATCCCTGATGGTTTGAAGCCATATTATGAAAATCCGCCAAAAGGAAAGATAACATCACTCCTTGTAGACAAACAAGATGTGGAGGGATTTTCTGGGATTGAAGTTATCGCTACACCTGGTCATACGCCTGGCCATGTCAGCATTTATATAAAAAATTCAAAAACACTTATCGCTGGTGATGCGCTAACATGCGTAGACGGCATATTAAAAGGACCAGCTCCTCAGCATACATTGGATATGGAGGAAGCATTAGCGTCCGCTGCAAAACTCGTCAGCTATGAAATTGAAACAGTAATTTGTTATCACGGCGGTATTGTCACAGGCAATATTAGAGAACAATTAATGGAAATTACAAGAAAGTAAATAACAAGGACAGGAAAAAACATTTTCCCTGTCCTCTTTTTATGTTATTGATATTTCTGCAGTGGTTTATCAGCAGGGCCTTCCAGCACTTCTCCGTCATAAGAGAATCTCGATCCGTGACACGGACAATCCCATGATTTTTCCCCATTGTTCCAGGCGACCTCACAACCAAGATGGGTGCAGGTTGTATCAACCATATGAACATTGCCTTCAGTATCCTTGTAACAGCCGATTTTTTTTCCGTTTATGCGAAGAACAGAAGCTTCATCTGGAGACAATTCTTCCTCATTGTCGGCAGGTTTAAGCTTTCCTCCAATTAAGTGTTTGGCAACATCCAAATTGATGCTGATGAATTTCCGCAATGAAGGGTCTGAATAAAAACGGGAAGGAGAATATAATTCCTCATATGGATTTTGTTTACCCTCCATCATATCGACAAGTAAAAGAGCAGCTGCTATACCGTTTGTCATGCCCCATTTGCGGTACCCTGTTGCTACATAAATAGAATCATGGCCTTTTTTTATAAGTCCCACATAAGGCACCTTATCAAGTGTGATTAAGTCTTGGGCTGACCATTCATAATATACTTTTTCCGTGTTAAGAACTTCTCGGCCGAAGGCTTTTAGTGCATCATAATGCTTTGTTGTATCCTCTTCTTGTCCTGTTTTATGGCTGTCTCCGCTAATTAAAATAAGTCTTTTACCATCATGCGACACCGGTCGAAGGGATCTAGAAGGAGTATCAGCACTATAGTACATGCCGCCAGGATATTTTTCTGCTTCCTCCACAGCAACCACATAAGATCTTTTTGGATACATGCGGGCAAAATAGAAGCCTTTCGCATCATAGAATGGAAAGTGAGAAGCGCTGATTATTTTATCTGCATAAACTTTGTTTCCATCCCTTGTAATAACTGCCTTTTTCTCCTGCTGTTCTTCCACATCAGTCGCTGTTGTTTGTTCAAATATTTGGACATTATCCATTTCTTCAAGTAATTTCTTAAAAAACAACAATGGGTGAAATTGATACTGATTCTTCATTACTAAGGCAGCTTTAACTTTTATCGGGAAAGGAATTGAATCAGTCAATTCACAATCAATTCCAATATCCTTGTAAGCAGCATGCTCCTTAAGTACCTTGTCTTCATATTCATCCGTAACTGCATACAGAACAGCGTCATGTTTTTCAAGACCACAATCGATATTTAATTGCTCAGCCGCAGTTTTAATAAATTCAAGTGCATTATTATTAGCTTCATAATACAGTTTTGCTTTTTTTAATCCCATATTTTCTTTTAGTTCATCGTAAATAAGTCCGTGCTGGGCAGTAATTTTCGCCGTCGTGTAACCAGTCGTACCACTCATCAATGTATCAGCTTCTAGGAGAGTGACACGATGGCCGTTTTTTCCAAGCAAGTATGCTGCAGTTAACCCAGTAATTCCGCCGCCTACTATGCATATTTCTGTTTCTTGATCATTAGTGAGCTTTGGGAATTGAGGCAGTTTAACCGTATCTCTCCATAGTGATTCGTGATTATCCATTATCATCCATCTCCTTGCTATGTCCTTTTCTTCTATGTTTCCCAATATAGGAAATAAAAAACATTATAATAAACACAGGAAATAAGTCATGTGAATTGATAGTAATCACGCTCCAAATTATAGTGAAATTAGTACTAATTGACTCCTATTTATTAATAGTTAATTAAATAGAACGACTATGAGGGAAATAATCGAGGTTCGTGATGTTTGTAAGCCTAGATTGAAAGGCTATAGTGTGTTTTTTCCAGATGCTCGCTCCATGAGATGGAATTCCCTTAAAATTTAAAACGGTAAAAAATCAATCAATCGATTCGCAGAAGAGAGAGAATAGGGTTGTGACTCACTTCCTGCCAATCGTACGAATAGAAGGAACTAAACCTAAAATTTATGAACATTAACCGTTATCAAGAGGCACTACTACTAATGGCGCTATAATTCCTCCAAATAAGCTGTTGTTTGAAGCTGCCAGGGTACGCAACCGTGTCTTTTCATTAAATCATGCCTGTCGTCTCCAATCTGTCCGAAATATGATAAGCTTGTTTTTATTAGCTTTATCCAACTGCTGTTTATGTGCCCGAACACTGTGAAAATACATTTGCGCTAATTAAGGAACTCGGAGTTGCGTCTTCTCAAGTATTGTTTGAAGTTGTTAAAAACAGATGATGTCCAAAATCTCGACCATTTTAAGACAATTTTACTTATTATAGACAACACGGATTTAAATACGCACTTGATGATGTGTGAACTGGCTATAACCAGGTTGAAAAACTAAACATGATGGAACTTGATTTTGTAAAGCTAGCTATTGAGTATGTTAATGGTGTGAGTATAAATGAGGATAAACAACATTTAGCACAGGAATTGTTATTGCGCAGCAAAAAGCATATTGAGGATTTTCTTTTTCTTAAAGAAGGGAAGATGACCTGTTCCTAGGGTATCTGGTTGCAAAACCTTTAAATGAAACGATGAGTGACAAGGAGCTAAAATAAATGAATATATAATGAAAATATCTTGACATCAACTATTTAATATGTTTTAATGAATAAAAAATTATATTTCAAAAACTTATCCAGAGAGGTGGAGGGAACTGGCCCAATGAAACCTCGGCAGCGGGTTCATCTTTTCAAGATGAATACTGTGCCAATTCCAATGACGCGATTATTCGGTCTTACAGATAAGAGGAAGAAATGCATGTTCGCATTAATTAAGTGGTATGTATGATACAGTCCTCTTCTGTCTAGAAGAGGACTTTTTTATTTCCTTCCTTAAAAGACAAAGATCGAATTATTACAGGAGGCAGAAATAATGGAGTTTGACAACACTCATTTTAATGACGAAAAAGACTTATTAATTGAAAAACTGATTGCTCTCGGCATATATAAGCAGGAATCATTGCACTTGTTTGAATTGACAGTCTCAGAATTAGAAGAAGTATACGCAAAAGCAGCCTGCGACAAGCAGTGTTAGAAAACACTAGGGATTTCTGTTTCCCTTTTGTGCTGACAAATTGTAGAATGAAAATGGATCTCTAATAAGGCTGGTGGCACAAAAATGAACAGGAAAGCAAAATATATAACAGCGATTCTTCTATGTGTATTAATCGGTTTATCGTCAAGATATACATCCTTTTATCCTCAAGCTATTCAAGTCCATCTTGGTGATGCAGTTTGGGCAAGTATGATTTATTTTGGCTTTAAGCTTATTACAAAGAAGGATAATATCCTTTCACCAATCTTCCTGTCGCTGTTTTTTTGCTGGTTCATTGAATTCAGTCAAATTTATCAAGGGGATTGGCTTGTACATATTCGTAATACTTTTATTGGCGGACTTATCCTTGGCAAAGGCTTCCTTTGGACAGATCTACTTCGCTATGCAATTGGGATAGTTTTAGCTGTTGCCACAGATATGCTGCTCTTCCACAAGAAAGCTGCTTAATATTCTTATAGTCTAGAGATTGGCAATTATCTTCTGATTTGTATTTTCGTTATTTTACGATATAATAGTGATTGAGTTTTTTACAAACAAAGGCTATTAAGCCACTAAATATTTATCAAAGAGGTTCTAGCCCCCCTCTTAAAAAAAACTAAGAAGAAGCAGCACTTCTCTCTTGGAGTGCTGCCTTTTTTTGGTATTGGGCACTTAGTTGTTATGTTAGAAAGGGAGTATTATTAATATGTTAAGAGATGAAAAAGCAGTTGTTGTATTCAGCGGCGGCCAAGACAGCACTACATGCCTGTTTTGGGCGTTAAAAACATTTAAAGAGGTGGAAGCTGTCACCTTTAATTATAATCAACGACATAAGGCAGAAATTCAATGTGCAATTGATATCGCAGCGGAATTTGGTGTGAAACATCATATCCTGGATATGGATCTGTTAAATCAACTGGCACCAAACGCGTTAACAAGAAGTGATATTGAAGTGAAAGAAGGAGAAGACGGTGAACTTCCTTCTACCTTTGTTCCAGGAAGAAACCTTGTATTCTTGTCTTTTGCTGCCATTTTGGCAAGCCAAATCGGTGCTAAGCATATCATCACAGGTGTTTGTGAAACAGATTTCAGTGGATATCCTGATTGCCGAGATGCCTTTATTAAATCATTAAATGTAACTCTTAATCTTTCAATGGATTCTCCATTTGTCATTCATACACCTTTAATGTGGCTTGATAAGGCCGAAACATGGAAGCTGGCTGACGAATTAGGAAGATTGGACTATGTGAGAGAAAAAACGTTGACTTGCTATGAAGGTGTGATCGGTGATGGTTGTGGACAATGCCCGTCATGCTTGCTTAGAAAGGCTGGGTTAGATAAATATCTGGACGAAAAGAAAGAGGCACATGTATGATGAACACTAATTTCTTCGGATTTCGAATTGTTGAAAACTTGCAGAAAATCGGACAAGACATAAAAAAAGAAGAGTTGAATTTTCATCAGAAAAGAGTATTAGTTTCTAAGGAGTTTACTTTCGACGCTGCTCACCATCTTCATTGTTATGAAGGAAAATGCAAAAACCTGCATGGACACACATATAAAGTGATACTCGCAGTCAGCGGATTAACAAACGATATTGGAATTGTCATTGATTTTGGTGATTTAAAGAGTATCTGGAAAGATAAAATGGAAATATATCTCGACCATCGCTATTTAAATGAAACACTACCGAAAATGAATACTACAGCAGAAAACATGGTTGTGTGGATGTATGAAAAATTAAACCATGAATTGAAACAAGTCAACAATGATAGCCAAAAGCTACGAGTGGAGTATATAAAGCTTTATGAGACACCTACGAGTTTTGCAGAAGCAAGAAGGGAATGGATGGAATGAGCAAAATACCGGTGCTAGAAATATTTGGGCCGACAATCCAAGGGGAAGGGATGGTTGTAGGCAGAAAGACAATGTTTATCCGCACTGCCGGATGCGATTATCGCTGTTCTTGGTGTGATTCCGCTTTTACATGGGATGGCACAGGAAAAGATGACATCATCCAGATGACAGCAGAAGAAATTTGGGAACAATTGTATGAAATAGGCGGAGATTGCTTTGACCATGTCACTATTTCAGGCGGTAATCCTGCCCTGCTGGCAAACCTTCGTTATTTCATCGACTTGGCAAAGAAAAAGGGTATCCAGTTGGCTTTGGAGACACAAGGAAGCAAATGGCAAGATTGGTTTAAGCAGATTGATGATCTGACGATTTCTCCTAAGCCGCCAAGTTCTGGAATGAAAACAAATTTCATTGTTTTGGATGAAATTATCATGAAGTTGAAAGAGGCAAACAGTTTGTTCAGCTTAAAAGTGGTCGTTTTTGATGAAGCAGACTACGAATATGCGATTCAAGTACACAAACGCTACCCACATGTGCCATTTTATTTGCAAGTCGGAAATGATGACATTACAAACGGCAACAATGATGAATTGCTGCAAAAGCTGTTAACAAAGTATGAATGGTTAATCGATCTGACGATGAAAACAAAGGAAATGAATGATGTCCGTGTTCTTCCACAGCTTCATGCATTAGTTTGGGGAAATAAAAGAGGCGTTTAGACTATAAATAACTATTTGCATTCGTAAATAAGGGGTTCAATTTAACTATTTATATGACAAATTTCCTTTTTATTTCTTAATATTATCTTACTATCGGAGGAATTTGTTGAATATAATCGAAAAATAGCCCGAAACAATGTATAATAAATTATTAGAATAGTAGATTCTAACAAGAGGGAGGATCTGATAAGTAATGGAATGGACTTTAGCCATTTTATTTTTTGCTGCAGTGGTGCTATTGATTGGTTCCACAATCAGAAGCCGTAAAACTGCCAAGGCGGAACAGAGAGAAATCGATATGATTCACCTTTCTGTAACGGAAGAGATAACACAGCTGCAGACACAAGTTCGCAATCTAGAGCTCGATATAGAAATCATTGAAAAAGAATCTGGCGTTCGATTATCGTTAGCTGATCGCGTTAAATTAAGAGAAGTTTTAGATTTGCATCGTCGGAAATATTCCATTGAGACTATTGCCGGCCAAAAAAAGCTGACAACAGAACAAGTGGAAAAAATGCTTGCTCCTTATATTATGGAGAAAGAAGAAAGGAGATCTGTTGTAAATGAAGCCTAGTATCAT
>JAPSHL010000193.1 GCA_031179905.1 Bacillus sp. (in: firmicutes)
GAGAAAATTTAAAGGAAATGGTTCCATTCATATCTGTTCTCCACACAGTAATCTTTTTTGTTTGCAGGCGATCAAGCACTTCCTTATTAGGATGTCCGTAACGGTTGTTTTTACCTGCCGAAATAATGGCAACATCAGGGTCAACTGCTTCAAGAAAAGCTTCTGTTGTTGAGGTTTTGCTGCCATGATGGGCTACTTTAAGCACATCCGCTTTTAGTTTTAAATTTCCGTCAAGCAACACCTTCTCCCCCATAGTCTGTACATCACCTGTAAACAACCATGTCAAACCGCCGATTTTTGCAGAAATTACGATTGATCCATCGTTTTCATCACTGCTGTAATCAGCAGCTCCACTCGGTGCTAAAATTTGAAAAACCGAAATGCCATCACTCCAGCCATCCCCTTGTCTAACAAAGAAAACAGGAATGTTTTTTTCCCTTGCCAGCTCCAATATTTCTTTTTCTTCGTCGTTAGGATGGAGTGCAGATTTAGGCATAAGAATCTGCTTCACTGCAACGCTCTTTATTAGTGCAACGCTACCGCCAATATGATCCAAATCACCATGTGTAAGAATCAACTTGTCAATCTTCGAGATTCCTTTACTTTTTAAATAGGGAACTAGTGTATGCTCCCCTACCTCATAATTATTTTCCCTTTCCTGCCAATTTTCTTTTTGATAAGCAATCGCACCTCCTGTATCAATTAAATAAGTTCCTTGATTGTATGGCTCGTTAATAAGTATACTGTCTCCTTGCCCAACATTTATAAAGGTAACTTCGCCATTTTTATTCCTTAAGTCTCCTGTGTATTGAAATAAAATCAGGCATAGAGGGATAAGGAAGACTCTTTTCCTTAATAAGGGATATGCTTCATAAAGGTAAAAAAACGCCGGTATGAACAGAGCATATAACAGCATTTCAACACTGTCTGGTTTTCCTAAAATAATCGTAATATAAGGAATTTCCGCAACTTTTACTACAAGCCAATCAGACAGCTGGCACATCTTGTCTATTGGATAAAGAAAAACTAAATTGGCACTAGGTATAAGAAAGGAAAGTAAAAACGCTAGAACACAGTATGGAAGCAGGACAGAATAAAAAGGGATATACACAAGGTTTGCAAGGAGCGACAGAGCAGGAAGTTCATAAAAATTGCTTAAAAGGAAGGGAAGCACAGAGATTTCACAAAAATATGCAGTGAGCAAATATATCTTCAGTGTATGTTTTTCTGTTTTAAGTATGGACGTACTCAGCAATAAAAACAGGCTGACAGTAAAGGAGAGTTGAAAGCCAATATCAGCCACAATGCTTGGAAGTAAAAACAGATAGCCGAGAAACGCCATACTTAGCAAATCAACGGAGGAAAATCTGGCGATATTTCGCCATTTTTTTTGGATAAGCAGCAGCATAGCGGTGGAAACAGCCCTAATGACAGAAGGGCTTAAACCAGTCAAGATGGTATAGACAGGCAAAAGGAGAAGCAGCAGTGTAATACTTCGTTCTCTTGTGATGCCAACTCTCAACAAGGCATAATGACCTAATCCAATTAAAAGCACCACATGAGAACCTGAGATCGCCAGCAAATGAACAATCCCTAATTTTTGGTAGGCAGTTTGAATATCGTTTCCTATATAATCTCTGTCACCAAACAATAAAGCGATAGCAACGGGTGCAGTACTTACAGAAAAAGTATGTTCAATCCAAGCAATTCCTTTTTCCCGTAATGTTTGAATGGCAACTAGCAAATTAAAATTATTTTTCTTGCATAAGGTAATCTTATCGACTTGCAATATCCAATGAATGGACTGGCTTTGTAAATAATGCTGATAATCAAACATTCCTTCATTGGCAGCTGTTGCAGGCTGTTTTAGCTGTCCTGATACAACACATGTCTTTCCGAGGAAAGAGCGATTAGAAGTCTTCTGTTTTTCTGAATGAGAATGCAATTGGTAAGTAAGCAGCAACCTGTCACCGGATGCATTGTCTTTTGCAATGGAAGTCCACTTGTCACCATCAATTTTCGGTGCTTTCTTTATTGTCAGAGAAAAATTTGTTTGTGTATCATTTAGGGAAGTTACATTATATTTAACATCAATTTGGGCCCTGTAAAAAAAGAGTGCAAACACAAAGAAAAGCAGTAATAGAAATGGGAAAGTCCATCTTTTCATGATGCTCAGCCAGAGTGTTAATACAAAAAAAGCGAAAGCGAATGGGAAGGATTGTGAAGAAGCAAAGAGGACAGCCATAAGGGCTGCTACAGCATAATAGAGGATGCTATTATAAGGAGTATTCATCTGTTAGAGAAACTTCTTCTTTAAACGGAAGAAGTTTCTGTAGGTATAATGGAGAACAGCTCCTCCGCTTGTTTCTCTAATTCATTGATCCCCTCTTGATCTTCCCCGCTCTCTTTCAGCTGGTTCAGCAATTGCTTTACAAGCAGCTTCTTTTCCATATGTTTATCATCAAAAATAATAGCCTGTTTTTCTACCTTTTCAGTATGCACATTTGCCTGTTTAAACAGTTCTATTGCATATGGATGATTCTTATAGTCATGCGCATAATATACAGTCTTTATCCCAGCCTGTACAATTGCCTTACAGCATTGCAGGCAAGGAAAATGCGTAACATAAATGTCTGCCATCGCTGTCGCCACACCGAATTTAGCACATTGTAAGATCGCATTCATCTCTGCATGGATTGTGCGCACACAATGATTGTCTATTACATAGCAGCCTTCATCAATACAGTGGACCCCTCCGGCGATGCTGCCATTATAGCCTCCAGCGATAATTCGTTTATCCCTTACGATAGTTGCGCCTACAGTAAGCCTCGTGCATGTGCTTCTAAGTGCTAGTAATTCGCTTTGTGCCATAAAATATTCATTCCATGATAATCTGTCCATGAGTATATTCACTCCTAAAAAATGTTTAAAAAGCATCTTTATTAGTTTATATGCAAGAAACCTTTGCGTCAATTTCACCATGTTTAATCCACTCTTATGAGATCCATTAATTTCTCAAACGTCTTTACGCCAATTCCGCTAATTTCCTTTAGTTCCTCCTTCTCCTTAAAGCCGCTGTTTTGCTCCCTGTAATCGATAATAGCTGCTGCCTTTGCTTCTCCTATCCCAGGCAATGTGATAAGCTCCGTTGTTGATGCCTCATTGATGTTTACAAGTGCGTCCTTCTCTTCTTCTCCAGCTGCTTTTACCTGATCCTCACCTTCTAGCGGAACATATATGATCATTTCATCTTTCAATCTCTCTGCAAGATTTACAGCACCCTGGTCTGCATTTCCTGAAAAACCGTTTGCTCTTTCAATAATATCCATCACTCTTTCTCCAAGTTTTGCTTCATACATTCCTGGATTATTAACAGCACCCTTTACATCGACAAAAATATCTCTTGTCTCCATCTCCTTTTCTTCTTTATCCTCGATATTTGGTACTGCCAATTCCTCGACTGTTACACCTAAGTTCTCCGTCTTTTTGTCTGAAGTGAAATAGTGAAAAGCAAGGAGGATAATAAATGCGCCGCAAATCGAGAGAACAAGCTTATGTTCTGAAAACCATTTCATCTCAATATTCTTCCTTTCTAGGTATATTCCATTTGCAACTGTCATATCGTTATATGAGAAACCGCTCATTACAGGGGGGAAATAAACCGTGAAAATAGGAATGATAGGAACAGGTAATATGGGGAAGATTCTTATCGAAGCATTGCTTGACAGTAAGGCTATTTCTCCTGAAGATATGCTGATACAAAACCGAACACTAACAAAGGCATTTCAAATCAAGGAGGCATATCCAGCTGTGACTGTTTTAAAAACAGCCAAAAAAATTGCGGAAAGTGCCGATCTTATTTTCTTGTGTGTCAAACCGCATGATATCTTTAGTGTAGCTGCTGAAATTACACCATATATTTCAGCCAAAAAATGTGTTGTTTCCATTACTAGTCCAATAAATACCGAGCAGCTAGAGTATTTATTGCCATGCTCTGTTGCACGGATTATACCGAGCATTACGAACAGAGCGCTGTGCGGAGTTGCCTTATTTTCCTATGGAAGCAAATGCACTCAAGAATGGAAGCAGGGATTGAATACACTCTTCAGTCACTTTTCCACTCCGATTGAGATTGACGACAATGTCACTAGAGTAGCATCCGATATCGTGAGCTGCGGACCTGCTTTCTTCAGTTATTTGACACAGCGCTTTATTGATGGTGCTGTCGAAGAAACAGATATCGATGCGGATACTGCCACAAAGCTTGCGAGCGAAATGCTAATTGGACTTGGTCAGCTGCTGAAAAAGGGATATTACACTTTGCCGACTTTGCAAGAGAAAGTGAGTGTAAAAGGCGGGGTAACAGGTGAAGGAATCAATGTGTTGGAGAGAGAACTTGGGGATACGTTTAACCATTTGTTTCAGGCAACACAGCATAAGTTTGAAGAGGATATAAAAATGGTAAAAGATTCCTTAGTTATAAATAAACACATATAGGAATCTCTTCTATGTATACTTTCGAGACAGGAATGAATAATCCTGCTTTTTTTTTCAGCCAGGCCGTAAATTATTGGTTCTCCATATTAAAAAGTACATAAAAAACACACCTATGTACAAATAGGTGTGTTCCTTCTGTTTACTTCTTGCAATAAAAGAAGATTCTCTCAGCATCTTGTTTTATTTCTCCATCATTGAAATCTGCTGTAATCTTCAAAATGGAAAAACCGGCATTTTTAAGCCAACTGCTGTACTGCTCAACAGAAAAAGTCCGCTGGAAATGCAGCTCATCATAACGATCGTATTTTTGGGAAGCCTCGTCCAATTGGAAGAAAGATAAATCGTGTTCTACACTGTCAGGATACTCGCCTTCATAACAGAGCCAGATAAGGCTGACATCTTCATCATTAAGTGCATATGTTTGGTTCTTGAACAAGTGGTTCATTTTATATAAAGAATGAACATCGAACAAAAATAATCCGCCTTCTTCCAAGTACTCGTACACACCTTTAAAGGTGTTCACAACTTGTTCTTCCGTCTGCAAATAGTTCAAAGAATCGCAAAAAATACCGATTATATTAAATAAAGGCAGATCTTCAAGCTGGGACATATCCTGCTCCATAAAGAACACAGAAAGACCTTGTTCTGCTGCTTTATTTTGTGCAACACTAAGCATATCTGAAGAGATATCTGCTCCTGTTACTGCAAACCCCTTTTCAGCAAGCCTGACGGACAGTTCACCTGTACCACAGGCTAAATCAAGGAGATTACTGCCTTCTATTTGGAACTCCTGTTTTGCGGCTAACAAGAGCTCAACCCACTTATCATATGGAACATCATCCATCAGCCTGTCATATAGATAAGCGAATTTCTGATAACTCATTGTTCGATCACGCTTTGAATATTTTCAGCCGGCGCATCGCCCCATAGTCTTTCCAGATTGTAATATGTTCTTTCATCACGGTGAAAGACATGGACAACAATGTCGCCAAGGTCAACAAGAATCCATTTTGCTTCTTGAAATCCTTCTAAACGTTTAACAGGGACACCCATTTCTTCACATTTATCTTTAATCTCGCTGGCAATAGCTTGCACTTGTTTATCGGAATTACCGTGGCAAATCACGAAATAATCCGATACGAGAGAGATTCCTTTCATATTTAGTGCCACTATATTTTCTGCTCTTTTATCATCTGCTGCTT
Source organism: Bacillus sp. (in: firmicutes) (assembly GCA_031179905.1). Lineage (GTDB taxonomy): Bacteria > Bacillota > Bacilli > Bacillales > Cytobacillaceae > Niallia. The sequence goes on from JAPSHL010000193.1 coordinate 5,700, forward strand.
TTACTGCAGTCAGAAGTAAATTGCGTTCATCCATTTATTCATCCTCCGTTTTCATTACAATACTGTTATACATCTCGAATGTCGCAGGAAAAACCGGTTGTCTGCGGCTCATCAAAAATGTGATTGTGTTGCTTACTGATTTTATAAAAGCATCATCCAAGCTGATCATTGCCAATTCCCTTACTTCATCCACTCCTGGAAACACTCTGCCCGGCTCAATATAATCTGCTAAGTATATGATTTTTTCAAGCTTGCTCATTCCAGGCTTTCCAGAAGTATGGTACTTAATTGCCTCAAGAACCGCTTCATCTTTAATGCCAACTTCCTTTTGCACTAAATAGGCCCCAACAGGTGCATGCCACAGTTCCGAGTGGAAGGAAAGCAGTCTATTATCCATATTCTGCTCTAAAATGATTTGTTTCATTTCTTCTTTAGGGCGAAATTTCGCATAGTCATGAAAAATAGCGGCCAATTCGGCCTGTGCCGTATCTTCATCATATCGCTTAGCAAGTTCGATTGCTGTTCCCATAACGCCTTTTGTGTGTACATAACGCTGTTCAGTCAATTGTTCCTTCACAATAAGTAGCGCTTGTTCACGATTCATATAATCTATTCTCCTTAATATATCGTTCCACTTCATCCTTGACTAGAAACGATATTGTTTCTCCCTTTAAAAGACGGCCCCTGATCAGTTTTGAGGAAATATTGATATCCGGCACAGCAACATACGTTACCGGATAGTTTGTATCACTGCTGTAATTCGGCCTGTTCACACTAATAAACCGGACAAGTTTAAGCAATTCATCTATCATATACCATTTCGGCAAATATTCAACCATATCAGCTCCGATAATGAAATGAAAATCAAAATGCGGATACATCTCCTTTAAAATAGTCAACGTGTCAAATGTATAAGATTTTCCATCTCTGTCCAACTCAATCGTTTGAACATGAAACCCTTCTCTATCTTTGATTGCTAACTCGAGCATTTTAAGACGGTCTTCATTTGATA
>JAPSHL010000368.1 GCA_031179905.1 Bacillus sp. (in: firmicutes)
AAATTTAAAAGAAGCTATGAAGATACAAAATTAAATGGAGAAATGACCGATTCATCATCGGACACTCTCCTATCACGTTTTGACAGCTTTTTCATAATTACACATTATGATAAAGAAATAATAACCCGATCTTAAAATAGTAAAGTTTTTCCTGTCATAATATCCCTCTGTCATTTGAATTTATTTACAATTTTATATACAGCACTTTAGCTGTTTTCCATCCGGATAAACAGCAGGGATTTCTATTACTATTCTGTTCTCTTCTCTAGATTGTGTGGTTTTTCATAAGACAGATATGCCTATTTATATCATTATTTCTCACCCTAGTTTATTAAAACTTCTTTACTATTGATAGTATATGGTCTGAAAGACACAGTTACTTAATAATAAAAAAAACAGGCTGCCTAATGAGGAGACTATTTATCCCCTGGCGCCCTCTCTAAAAAATGCTCTACATTATTCTTGTCTTTAACAATAATAAATTGGTCCGTACCCTTAACTGAGTAAATTTTCGTTCCAACTTCAAAAAAATTAGACTGGTTATTCTCCGGCATGACTTCTGCTGGTGTCTTCATTTCCTCTTCACCTATCATTTCTTCAATTTTTATACTGTCATCAATGACTGTTTCTGATCCATTGTATTCTTTGTTGTCGACTACAACAATTATTGCATAACTATCATTGTCTGTTTGTTGATTACATGCACCTAACAATAAAACCGTAGAAACGATTAGAAGAACTAGAATGTTTTTCAGAAGTACCACCTCACTCAACTGTAATATAATGTAATTTTATAATGACCAGCATATTTTTCAAATCCTAACTAATCTTCTTTCTTATTTTAAGGATCAAATTACTTTTCACGTTCTTATCATATACCGTTATATTCTTATGTAAAAAAAGGACATCTTAACATAAGCTAAAATGTCCTTCCAATATTATTCTATCGTTACTGGCAGCAAAATCTCTACCTCAGTTCCTTCATTAACCTCACTTGAATACCGAATCTTTCCTTTATGTGCTTGAACTATCCGATAACTGACGGTTAACCCTAAACCTGTCCCTTTTTCTTTTGCTGAATAGAAAGGTTCTCCAAGTCGTTTAATTCTATCCTTTTCTATTCCGCAGCCATCATCTTTTACTCTAATTTGGATGAAGCCGTCTTTTATATTTTTCATGGTTATGTTTACTTTTTTGGAGTCTGCTTCAATCGAGTTTTTAATGATATTGATGAATAGCTGTTTTAATTGGTTTGGTTCACAGTCTATTTCTGGAAGTGCACCAAGTACTTCTAACTTCGTTTCGACGCCATATAGATTTGATTGAGATTCAAGCAATCCAAATACGGAGCTCATAATGCTTTCAACTCTTGCTTTTTCATATGCTAGTTCTTGCGGTTTTGCCAGTAATAATAACTCGCTCACTATATCGTTAATACGATCGATTTCATCTAAGACGATATGATGAAAGGCTTTGTCTGAAGCTTTAGCATCTGATTTCATCAATTGAATGAATCCACGAATGGAGGTAAGTGGATTTCTGATTTCGTGGGCAACACTTGCCGCCAATTCCCCAGCGACTGAAAGCTTCTCGGCTTTGCGCAGCATCGCTTCTGTTTCTTTAATAGCAGTGACGTCTCTGCCATAGCCAATAACACCGACAATTTCACCATCCAGCATCATCGGAAATGTTGTGCAGGATATA
>JAPSHL010000194.1 GCA_031179905.1 Bacillus sp. (in: firmicutes)
TATACCATGCTTAAAAATACAATTGCAGCTACTTTTTCTTCTGCTGTCAAAAATAATGTTAAAACATCAAAACTTCGCAATTATCCATCAGCACTTGAAAAAAGTCTGTTTGGTGATCGAGTACCAAAAGAAGTTTACGAGAACCTGATAGAAGCAACTAGAAACAATTTGAAGTATATGGATGAATATATGCAATATCGTAAGAAAAAATTAGGCGTCGATGAATTGCGTGCCTATGACTTAAGTGTTCCGCTTGCAGGCGAGGCAGCAAAGCAGGAAATATCATTTGATGAAGCATATGATATTATGCTGAAAAGTTTAGCTCCTCTTGGAGAAGAGTATATTACTGTACTGAAAAGCTTTAAGGAAAATCGTTATTTTGATGTGAGAGAGACACCGGGCAAAAGATCTGGTGCGTATAATCTTGGAGTGTATGGTGTGCATCCATTTATCCTGTTAAACCACCGTGATGACCTTGACAGCCTCTTCACACTGGCACATGAGTGCGGCCATGGAATGCATTCATACCTAAGCAATAAGCATCAGCCGGCGATAAGTGCTGGATACAGCATCTTTGTGGCAGAGGTAGCATCAACTGTCAATGAAGTATTGCTGATCCGTTATTTGTTAAAAACAGAAACAGACCCGAAAAAACGGGAGCATTTGTTGAACCACTTCATCGACAGCTTTAAAGGCACATTTTTTACGCAAGTGATGTTTAGCGAGTTTGAAAAAGAGGTACATGAAAAAGCAGAAAAAGGCGAACCTCTAACACTCGATTTTTTCAACGAAACGTATGAGACGCTTTTTAAAGCATACAATGGCAGCGAGCTTGTTCTTGACGAAGAAGTGAAGTACGGCTGGTCAAGAATCCCTCATTTTTATCGACCGTTTTATGTTTATAAGTATGCGACAGGCTTTGCATCTGCAATAAGTATTGCAGATAAGCTATTGGAGGGTAAAAAAGAAGATTTGGATAATTATTTAGAGTTCTTAAAGAGCGGAAGTTCTGATTTTCCATTAGAATTACTTAAAAAGACTGGTGTTGACTTAACTACTCCAGAGCCAATAGAACATGCAATGACTATTTTCCACTCTCTAGTTGAAGAGATGACGAAAAAAGGGTAAAAAACATGAGTTAAAGCCGTATACTTTGTATACGGCTTTCTTTAACCACCAGATAATAGTGCATAAAAATTAATTATATTGCATAAATTTTTATTGGTATTTTTCTAGAATGGAGAAGAATTCAATTACAAACTGATAGAAAGTTTGCACAGACGGCGGCAACTCCCTGTTTTTCGGAACAATAATGCCGACTGTTCGGCTGATTGCAGGGTTTTCGATCGGCACCCTTGCTGTGAATTTTGGAACATTATCATAAAAAGTGCTTTCAGGGAGCAAAGTTACACCCATTCCTGCTGCTACTAACCCTTTAATTGCATCTAAATCTTCTCCCTCTGAACTTACATTCGGCATAAATCCTTCTTGTTTACATGCATCATAAGCTATTCTTTGCAGAATATATCCTTTTGGAAATAACACAAATGATTCATTTCGCAAATCCCTTAACCGGAGTGTACGCCTTTCGGATAAAGGATGATTACTTGGCAAAAGTGCGAAGATTTTTTCTGTAAACAGAATATTTCCTTTCAAATCAAAATCATCTGTTGGAACTGGTCCTAACAAAGCTAAGTCTAAATCCCGGTTTTTTACAGCATCGATTAAGAAACTGTAAGAACCTTGTCTTAATTGGAAGGAGATATTCGGATGCCTTTCTTTAAAAGCTGAAACGATAGTCGGCAACAAATGGCTGGCTAGGCTTGTCGGAAACCCGATTTTGATTGAACCTCTTCCCGGATCCAAATAAGCGTCGATTTGTTCCTTTGCACGATCTACTGCTTTCATAATTGCAAGGGAGTGAGTCAAGAAAATCTTTCCAATGGAGGTAAGCTTTACATTTCGACCTTCTCTTTCAAATAGCGGGACACCCAACTCATCTTCAAGGTTGGCGATCTGTCTGCTTATTGCTGACTGGGCAACATGGAGGCGTTCCGCTGCTTCTGATACATGTTCTCTCTCAGCTACTTCGATGAAATATTTCAATTGTCTTAATTCCATTTTTTAGGTTATTCCTCCTATTCATCTCAATATTAGATTACTTCTATCCAAATAATATATTGTATATATGAATTTGCATAGTATAATTGGGTTATCTGAAGAAAAAAAAGTGTTAGAAAATCTGACAGGGGTGGTTGAAATGACGTACAACCAATTAGCTAAAGCACAAGGTCTATACCGACCTGAATTTGAACATGATGCGTGTGGAATCGGGTTATTTGCTCATATTAAGGGGATGGCAACTCACGACATCGTTTCAAAGGGACTAAGCATGCTATGTAAATTGGACCATCGCGGTGGTCAAGGCAGCGATCCGTTGACAGGAGATGGATCAGGATTAATGGTTCAAATTCCAGATGCCTTTTTCCGAAAGGAAATTACTGACTTTGATTTACCTGAACGCGGGCAGTATGGTGTTGGAATGGTATTCTTCTCAAAGGACGATCCAAACAGACATGAAATTGAAAACAAGATAAATGAATATATTGAGCTAGAGGGTCAAGAGCTGCTCGGCTGGCGAACTGTACCAACAGATGTCAGAAAAATCGGAAAAGTCGCTCAAAAGAGTTGTCCTGTGATCCGACAAGTATTTATCAAAAATAATAATGGTTTAGAGAAGCTTGGTTTTGAACGCAAGCTTTATATTATCCGTAAATTATCTGAAAATTGGGGCAAGGCAGAAGAAAGAGAATTCTATTTTGCGAGTCTATCTACCAGTACCATTGTATATAAAGGGCTGTTAACTTCTGATCAAGTAGAAACATTCTATCTTGATGTGCAGGATCCAGAATTCGTGTCTGCGTTCTCAATCGTGCATTCTCGTTTCAGCACAAACACTTTCCCGAGCTGGGAAAGAGCCCATCCAAACCGTTATTTGATTCATAATGGGGAAATCAATACACTGCGTGGTAACTTCAACTGGATGAAGGCAAGAGAACAGCAGTTCGTTTCAGAAGCTTTTGGCGATGACTTGCAAAAGGTACTGCCAATTTTAGATGCGAACGGAAGCGATTCATCAGTTTTCGATAACGCCTTAGAGTTCTTTATTCTAGCAGGACGCAAACCTGCTCATGCAGCAATGATGCTTATTCCTGAACCTTGGACTGAGAACCCGCATGTAACTGGTGAAAAGAGAGCTTTTTATGAGTTTCATAGTGCAATGATGGAGCCATGGGACGGTCCGATGGCAATTACATTTACAGACGGCAAGCAAATCGGTGCTATCTTAGATCGAAATGGATTGCGTCCTGCCCGATATTATGTCACAAAAGATGATTATATTGTATTCTCTTCGGAAGTTGGCGTTGTCCCAGTTGAAGAAGAAAACATCCTTTATAAAGATCGCTTAAGCCCTGGCAAGATGCTGTTAATAGACTTAGAGGAAGGCAGAATTGTGTCTGACGAAGAGCTGAAAAGCGAAATTGCAACAGAGCATCCGTATGAGGAATGGTTGGGAGAAGTCGTCAGATTAGAGCAACCTGATAACGATGAAGCAGAGACTTTCCAAGACTTGCTGACACGCCAGAAGGCTTTCGGCTATACGTATGAAGATATCCAAAAGAACTTGCTTCCAGTAGTAATAGAAGGGAAGGATCCAATCGGTTCAATGGGTAATGATACGCCACTTGCTGTATTGTCTGAAAAGTCCCAATCATTATTCAACTACTTCAAGCAGCTGTTTGCTCAAGTAACAAATCCTCCTATTGATGCAATCAGGGAGCATGTTGTCACATCAACACTTACTTGGCTAGGAGCCGAAAGCAACTTGCTTCACCCGACGGCAGAGAACTGTCGCCGCATTCAGCTGGAAGGTCCAATCCTTTCTAATGCTGAAATCAGGCAGTTGAAAGCAAATGAATTATATGGTTTTACAGCACAAAGTTTTGCAGCAACTTTCACAGATAATTTAGAAGAAAGTCTTCAAAACTTGTTGGAACAAGCGGAAAATGCGATTCATAATGGTGTGAGCCTATTAATCTTAACAGATAGAGAAATGAATAGAGAACAAAGAGCTATACCTGTACTATTAGCAGTCAGCGCCCTGCATCAGCACTTGATTGAAAAAGGAATTCGTTCAAAGGTGAGTATCATCGTTGAATCAGGTGAAGCGAGAGAAGTCCATCATTATGCAAGCTTGATTGGATTTGGAGCAGACGCTATTAACCCATATTTAGTGTATGCGACTTATCAAAAGGCGATTGAAGATGAATTGTTGAACATTTCCTACCAGGAAGCTGTATCACGCTACAATTTAGTCATTACTGAAGGGGTAGTAAAAGTAATGTCGAAAATGGGCATCTCTACTGTGCAAAGCTACCGCGGAGCGCAAATCTTTGAGGCAGTCGGCATCGGTCAGGATGTTATCGACAAGTACTTCGCAGGAACAGTATCGCAATTAGGCGGAATCGGTATCGAGACCATCGCAAAAGAAACAGCAGACAGACATGATGCAGCGTATATAAATGTGCTGGATGAGACATTGGATTCAGGAAGTGAGTTCCAATGGAGAAAAGGTGGAGAGCACCACGCTTTCAACCCGAAGACCATTCATACATTGCAATGGGCATGCAGAAAAGCAGATTACGGCTTGTTCAAACAGTATTCAGAAGCAGCTAATGAAGAGAGATTGAACTTTTTGCGAAACTTGTTTGCATTTACTGCTAAGCAAGAGTCGATTGCACTTGAGGAAGTTGAATCTGTTGAAAGCATTGTCAAAAGGTTTAAAACAGGGGCTATGTCCTTTGGATCACTAAGCAAGGAAGCGCATGAAACATTGGCAATTGCTATGAACCGCCTTGGCGGGAGTTCAAACAGCGGGGAAGGCGGAGAGGATCCGGCCCGCTATGAGCTCGATGTGAACGGCGATAATAGAAACAGTGCGATTAAACAGATAGCATCAGGACGTTTTGGTGTTAAAAGTCACTATTTAATCAATGCTAAAGAATTGCAAATCAAGATGGCGCAAGGAGCAAAACCTGGGGAAGGCGGACAGCTGCCAGGCAATAAAGTATATCCATGGGTTGCAGACGTAAGGGGCTCCACTCCGGGTGTTGGCTTAATTTCACCACCGCCGCATCATGATATTTATTCTATTGAGGACTTGGCACAGCTTATCCACGATTTGAAAAATGCTAACCGTGATGCTCGAATCAGTGTCAAGCTCGTATCCAAAGGCGGAATCGGCACGATTGCTGCAGGTGTGGCAAAGGGTGCAGCAGATGTTATCGTCGTGAGCGGCTATGACGGCGGTACTGGTGCATCACCAAAAACAAGTATTAAGCATACTGGTCTTCCATGGGAGCTGGGATTGGCTGAAGCACATCAAACATTAATGCTTAATGGCTTGAGAAGCAGAGTTGTCCTAGAAACAGACGGAAAGCTGATGACAGGTAAAGATGTCGTTCTGGCAGCATTGCTTGGTGCCGAAGAATTTGGCTTCGCAACAGCACCGCTTATCGTATTAGGATGTGTCATGATGCGTGCATGCCATTTGGACACATGTCCAGTCGGTATTGCCACACAAAACCCAGATCTTCGCTATAAATTTGCTGGAGATCCAGACCATGTTGTCAACTTCATGCGTTTTGTTGCAGAAGAGGTTAGGGAGATTATGGCTCAATTAGGCTTCCGCACTATGGATGAAATGATTGGAAGAACAGATGTGTTAACTGTTGGTGAAGCAGCTAAAAATCATTGGAAGGCAAAAGACCTTGATTTATCTAAGCTTCTTTATCAAGTGGAGGGTCCAAGAATTTTCCAAACACCGCAAAACCATAAAATCGATGAAAGCATTGATATGAGAAAAATCCTGCCTGCAGTGGAAAAAGCTATTCATAATGGAGAAACTATTGACTTGCATTATCATGTCCGCAACACAGATCGTGTTATCGGTACAATAGTCGGCAGTGAAATTTCCAAGAAATATGGAAGTCTTGGGTTGCCTGAAGATACAATCAATCTGCACTTATCAGGTTCTGCTGGTCAGAGTTTAGGTGCATTTATTCCAAAAGGTTTAACAATCAGCTTGAATGGCGATGTGAATGACTATGTTGGGAAAGGCTTATCCGGCGGGAAAATCGTTATTAAAACTCCGTCTGTTGAGTCGTTTTCCGCCCAAGATAATGTTATTGCTGGAAATGTTGCATTTTATGGTGCGACAAGTGGGGAAGCATACATTAACGGCAAAGCAGGAGAGCGGTTTGCAGTCCGAAACAGCGGAGCAAGCATTGTGGTTGAAGGCATCGGCGACCACGGCCTTGAATATATGACAGGCGGGGAAGTCGTTATCCTTGGTGACGTCGGCAAGAACTTTGGAGCAGGTATGTCTGGCGGAATTGCTTATGTTCTTCCAAGTGATAAAAACAGCTTTAAAAATCTTTGCAATATGGAAATGATTTTGCTTGAAGAATTGACAGACAAGACAGAGTTGGAGAGAGTTAAGACACTAATTAGCAAACATGCTAAAACTACAGACAGCTTTTCAGCTCAACAAGTGTTAAACAGCTGGGAG
>JAPSHL010000369.1 GCA_031179905.1 Bacillus sp. (in: firmicutes)
GACAAGAGACTATTTATCTTTTTGTGCTAGTTAATTGTAACTTTCTGTAAAATACCTCATCTAATCTGCAAATGAAGTAAGGGGCGAGAGCAGTGAAAATATCATCTTTTTTTCGTACAAAAAAAGACGAGTAATGAGTGCTATTTGTTTTGCTGTTTTAGTTTTATCGATTTTTTATTTTTTCTTCTATTATCGTGAGTCCGAAATAGTGGCAGGCTTCCCAGTTCCGTTATCAGCAACCCTTGTTGAAACTGATAATGAAAGCTATATGAAGAATATAAGTGGGGAGCTGCTTCTGAGGCAGCTAGCATTCCTCCTTATTATTGGATGGTGATTCGGCTATGGGGATGGCGTTAATTATCTCACGAGGGAGCGATGACGATTTACGAAAAGAACGGTGGTAGGATGTCTTTATTATCATTTGATCATTACATATATGTAGGCAAGGAATAGAATTTAGAATTATCCGAATTTATTAGATTGCTAGAACAGCCTCCTATTATATGGTATTGTACTAAAGTACGTAAATACAAATATATAGTACAGTAGGGGGATTCTTACAAATGAAAAAGTTTGGCTATTTTTTCTTTTTAGCAATTGCAGTGCTTGCACTTGCTGCTTGTGGAGCTGATAAAGAAGCAAGTAAGACTTCAAGTGACAAGAAGGAATCAGAAACAGAGGATTTTGCAGTGGATAAAGGCCTTTTAAATGTGGAAATTACAATGCCAGCATCTTTTGTTGAGGGCGATGACGTTGATGCTACCATTAAGGAAGCTGAAGCAGAAGGTATAAAAGTTACAAAAAACGAAGATGGTTCTTTAACGTATAAAATGTCTAAATCAGAACATAAAAAAATGATGAAAGACATTAAAACAAACGCAGAAAAATCGATTGATGAAATCAAAACAGACGGTACATTCCCATCAGTGAAAGATATTACTTACAATAATTCTTTTTCTAAATATACTTTGACTGTTGATAAAGCAGCCTATGAGAACAGCATGGATTCATGGTCAATCATCGGCATTGGCATTACGGGTATGATGTACAACCTCTTTAACGGAGAAGACATGGATAAAATGAAGATTAATATCGATGTTAAGGACGAAGCAACAGGTGAAGTGTTTGATACGACCGTTTATCCAGATGATTTAGAAGAAGCGGAATCAGAATTATCTACAGAAGAATAAATAGATGGAAGCCCGAATTCTTAAGAGAATTCGGGCTTTTATTATGCTGTATTTCGGGAGATATCATTATGGAGCGACAAGCTGAGAAATATTTTCCGTATATTATGTTGTATTTCCTGAGAAATCGCATGATATGACAATGTTTGCGGTTATTTTACATTGATGTATACTATAAAACCAAGAGTTTGGGGAAATAATGGCTGCTCAATCTTGTCTCTAAATAGTTAAACTAGAGCAGTGTTATAATAGGGCTATCACATAGTAGCGCTTACCACAAGGAAATGTTAAAGTGAAGGGTGGCGATCAGTATTCCATTAATGAAAGGCAATTGATAGATTCAAACCTTGAGCTAAATGGTCTATCGGAAAAAATAATCGACAATATTCAATCAAACTTCTCGAATGCTTGAAAACATTTATGTGAAAGTCAACAACACCGATATCATTATTACTATGAGAATCTGTTTGTATATTCCGAGTATATTAGTGTCTGCAGTGTTCAC
>JAPSHL010000195.1 GCA_031179905.1 Bacillus sp. (in: firmicutes)
GTCTGGCATATTTCAGGCTCCTTATTAAAATGCTTGGCAAGAGGGGAAGATAACAATGAAATTTTGTAAAAATTGCGGTATAGAAAGAAAGGCAGGTCAGAAATTCTGCAACTCCTGCGGGCATCCATTTGAAGCTTCAGGCCTCGGGGAAACTGTGCAAGATCCTGCTAGTAATGTTGGGCAGCGTACAGCAGAACCAGAAAAAAAGCCGATGTCCAAAAAAAATAAAATCATCATCCTTTCAGCTGTTGCAGCAGTAGTAATTCTCTTTGGGGCGCATAAGTTCATTGCCAGTCTGTACACACCGGAAAAGACAATTGACGCATTTCAACAGGCTGTAAAAAGCAAAAATGTAAAAGAAGCAAAGAAGGTCATTTCCTTTGAACAATTTGAGGGTGACTTCAAGGATGGAGAAATCAAAAGCTACTTAGCATACTTGAAGGACTATCAATCCGAAATATCCAGCACATTTTCATATGAAGGTGTTACAGCAGGGGCAACTGTTATCGATGACAGCAACAATGAACTTGTAAGACTAGTGAAGGGGGATAAGAAATTCGGCCTTTACCAGCAATACAAGATCGAGGCACTTCCATTTGAAATCGCTGTAAGTGCTAACCTAGACGGAGCGGAAGTAGAATACAGGGAAAACAAACAGAAGCTCGAGGAAGACTTTACGATAAAGGATGTACTTCCAGGGGACACTGAACTTGCCGGCAGCTATAAAGGAGATTACGCCTCTTTAACAGCTACAGAAAAGCTCGACTTTCAGGATGCTTATGCCAATGAATTGGATATATATCTTGATTTTGAAGGCGAATATATAGATATTTATTCTAATATTGAAGACAGTGTCTTATTCGTAAACGGAAAAAGCACTGGTAAAAAAGTGTCTGATGTGGATGATTTCGGTCCAATCCCTGCCGATGGTTCTATCACTCTGCATGCAGAGTATGAAACAAAGGACGGAGTAATGAAAACTGCCGCCCAAAAGGTTATTAATACTAATTATATTGATTTAGAATTTACAGAAGATACACCGGAAGAAACGGAAGAAGCTTTGAATTCATTTATGGAAGACTATTATTATGCTAGTGTTTCCGCTATGAATGCAGGGGAGTTTTCTTTTGTGAGCCCATATTTAGATCCTGATGGCAAAGCGTATACAGAGTCGAAGGATTATGTAGAGTACATTTATGAAAAGGGCATTACGGAAGAAGTAGTCTCTGTTGAGGTGACAGATTATGAAAAAACAGACGAAGGCTATGTTGTTGATACAGAAGACGTATATGACATCACTTATGAAGATGGTACAACGAAAAGACAAGAATATAAATCCTCTTATAAAGTGAATAAGCTCGAAGATGGCACGTTGGAAATAAACGAACTTGTCAGTACAGACGAGCAGTAATCAAAAAAGGAAGAACCGCTGTAAGGTTCTTCCTTTTTTATTATCCTGATCTTCTCGTTCGGCCAGCTTTAGCTTTTTTCCCTGTCGCTCTCCGAATTCCATAACGAGTAAGCCTAAATAGCACATAAATTCCGAAAAACAGCAAAAATCCGTAAATCCCAACGACTGCGTCCTGGAATTCCATATTTCCCCGGCCTGTAATGCCTTGTTGTATTTCAATCGCAAACACGAGTACTAGTATAAGTGTGAAAGTATAAATGAAGGAAATGCTTGTGATGCTCCATTTAGCGAGCTGTTTGAATACAACATGAACCACGAAAAAGGATAGGATGCCGATAATGCCGATAATCCAAAGATGCAAGTCCTTATCGGTAGCTTGCCAGCCGAACTGGGCCGCAGCCTTCATGATAATATCATGTATTTCATTGACAATGCCGGCAATGAATCGAATAATCTCTGCCATATCTTCCTCCTAATAACATTTATCCTTCATTAATAACGTATTTTCGGAAAAAGGGCAAGGAATTATCGGCTGCCAGGAAATTCACCGCTCAATGCTTTCACACACATCCATGTTCTGTACATCTGTTTGTCAAGAATATGAGCGGACTCTTTTAACTCCAGCTTCTTGCCATTTTCGAAAACGATTATCGTCTTTTTAACGGAAGCTGCTCCTGAAATAAGATTTACGTGGGAGAAAAATATCCAATGGCAGTCCATTTGACTTGGAGATTGTGTTGGAAAGGCGTAAATATTTTTTTGCGGATTGATGGGAATGGGAACTTTCTTTTTAATGCCTGTCAGATAGGATACGGCAAAGCGCCGTCCGTCATATTCTGCCCCGCCGATTAAAGCTGCCCGTTTAATCAGCTCTAGAGGTGTTTTCCTTACGTAGTATTCTTCTTTGCCCTCAAGGACAATGGTGCTGTACTCAAGATTGTATGCAGGTTTTAGGGCGAGGGTGTTTTCACTTATTTCATAATTATCACAGAAATTTGCCATTGCTATCCGCTCCTTTTTTAATGGGATGAAAGGGAAGTTTGCATGCAGAAATTCTTACGAAGGGAAAAATTTTTTGCGGGAGGTATTGTCTTTTGTTTCTTGGATACAGTAAAAATTACAGGGGTTGGAGAGAATATGAAAGGGGAGGGAAAAGGAGGCTAAATTTGTTCCTTGTACTCTTTTTCTGCCTGGATGAAAAGAAAACTAGGATTGATGCCCAGTTCCTTGCATAGTTTATATAGTGTAAAGGATTTTGGGAGAGAGGTGCCCCGTTCAATTCTGCCGATGAAATTAGGGCTCATGCTTGTCTGCTCGCCAAGCTGTTCAAGGGATAATCCCTTTTTCATCCTTGCGTAACGGATTTGTTTTCCTAATGAACTTGCAAAAAATTTTTCATTAATCATGTCAAACCTTCTTTTAGCATTATTATCCATTAAAAAAGAAGGCGTTTCCACAACCGAGAGTTTGCTTTTTTACATTTATAGTAAATGATTTATGAAAAAAGTTTGAACGCTTATCTTTTCTTGGTTTTCCTATTATGGCAGGTTTCAAGGCATGTGTCTAAAGCATTTCGAATCATTCTCTCAAAAAAAGTTTGGATGTGTTAGAACGTTTAGAAGGGAAAACGGAAATAGAGGGCGAAATATGTAAAGAAGCAATACTTTTTTAAAATTCTTGAAAGGGTGATTTTTATTGTTATTCAACCTGCAAAACTAACCAGTCTAGCAAAAGAGTGTTTGGAAAACTTCGAATCAAAAAAAGATCTGTCTTATGTTGTGAAATCTTCTATGCCAATTTTATACTTTGGCAATATCAAAAAATATTTTGAATCCCCGATCCGTATCATTACAGTCGGTTTGAATCCTTCTAAGAAGGAGTTCCCTGACCCAGACCCTTTCCTTCGTTTTCAGTCAATGAAAAAAGATCATTATTATGATTTTAATCAGAAATACTTGGCTGCCCTAAATGAATACTTCCAAGATAAGCCGTATAAAGAATGGTTTGATCCTGCCTATGAGCCGTTATTGAACGGTCTAGATGCCAGCTTTTATGGCAGTATGGAAAGCACAGCTATCCATACAGACATCTGTTCATCACTTGCGACAAACTCCACTTGGGAGACACTCAGCAGAAGTGAACAGAGAGAACTTGAGACAAGTGGCGTCCAAGCTTGGCATAAGCTAGTTGATTATCTGGAGCCCGACATTATTCTCGTGTCTGTATCCGGCGCTCATCTTTCCAAAATTGCTTTTGAGACAGTGAATGATTGGGAAACTGTCTATACGACGCAAATGGACCGCCCCTATTTGCTGAACAGCAAAAAGGTTCGGTTAAGCAGCGGCAAGCAGTCTGCGATTTACTTCGGCAGAGCAGCAGAATTACCGTTTGGTTTCATCTCCAGTGAGACGAAGCACCTGATTGGCACATATCTCAAGAAACTGACGGAAAAGCCGGACTTCAATCCTGACTTTCATCAAGCCTTTATGTATTCTGCCATGGATCTCGACCAAAATGACAGCGAGATTTTTGGTTAACGTAAGTAAGCCTCCAAACTATTTGGAGGCTTCTTTTTATTCTTTATCCTTTTGTTCATTTGACTCCGTCTTGTCCTCTTTAATGTTTTTCACTTGTTCCTTAACTTTTTCGTCATCAAGTGGACGGTCCACTGTTTTGTCTTTTAAATCATTAGGTTTAACCATTTTGGACAGCCTCCTTTAAAAGTTTGTACTGTATATATAGACGCTGTGTAATATTTTAAACATGTGAACTGTTTAAAAATAGTTAAAGAGTTGTAATGGTTATGGAGAGTGTGATGAATTTTCATTAAAAACAACAGGAGATTTTTTAATTTAGTGTAAAGAATTAATGTTATTTCTACTAATTAAATTCCAATTTTGTCTTTGCTTTTATAATTGTTAGTATAATGAACGAAAGAGGAGCTGCCGTATGATTTTGTCCTCCTTTGCTTAAAATTTAACTAGAGTTTTTACATAAAGATAAGAATGTATAACTAGCGGAGGTAAACACAAATACATGATAAATCCTTTAATAAGTATTATCGTTCCTATATATAATGTGGAAGCATATATTGCAAGATGTATGAATTCTATTAAAGATCAAACTTATGAAAACATAGAGATACTGGCGATAAATGACGGTTCAACTGACAAGTCCTTAAGTATTTTAGAGGATATCGGCAAAGTGGATAATAGAATCCAGATTATTAATAAAGAAAATGGCGGTCAAGCTAGTGCAAGAAATTTAGGTATAAGCATTGCTAAAGGTGAATATTTCATGTTTGTTGACAGTGATGATTTTATTGACAAAAATGCCGTTCAGGAATGTGTTGCTGTTTTAAATAATAAGATGTGTGATTTAATTATTTTCGACTATTTTAAACTAAAAAATGATCAGAAAGAGTATGTTCAAGCGGGCAAGTATCTGCATAATTCGAAAAGTGCTCCTTGGAATAAATTGTACAGCAGAGAATTATGGCAGAATTTTCGGTTTCCCGAAGGCTACTGGTATGAGGATTTAGGCATCGTACCAGCTGTGGTTGCGAATGCCGATAGAATTGAAAAATTAGATAAAGCTCTGTATTACTACGAAACTTCCAGAGATACTTCCCAAACAAACATCATAAACCCGTTAAAACTGAACGATAAGATTCATATGGTTAAAAACATTTATAAAGAATTAGAGAAACAAGGGAAGCTTAATGAAAATATTAATGAGGTTGAATATTTGTTTATAGACCATCTCTTAAATGGCTTACTATTTAAAATAACAAACGTAGAAGATAAAAATGTAAGAATCACAATCGCCAATAGTATAAAAGATACGATGGAGAGGTACTTTCCAGATTGGGATTCAAATAAATATCATAAAAAGAGTTTTAAAAAAATCGTAAAAAGAATCGTTATTAATAAATATTTACAAGGTGAGTTTCTTTTAGGGGATGTTTTGTTAAAGTATCCACAAAGACTGAAAGCAAAGATTAGGTAAGATCACACAAACAAATAAATGACCGGAGATAAAAAGGAGTAAATATGAAAGCTAAAAGAAGTCTGATTAATTTATCGCTGGGGTTAATTAGTCAGGTATTAATAATAGTGTTGGGTATCTTAATCCCGCGCTTGCTTCTTGTGAATTTCGGTTCAGAAGTGAATGGATTATTATCTTCCATTGGGCAGATAATTCTCTATATGTCGCTTTTAGAAGCAGGGGTTGGAGCTGCCTCGATCCAAGCATTATATAAACATGTAGCAGGCGGCAGTAAAGAAAATATTAATTCTATTCTTTCCGCCACGTCAAGTTACTATAAAAAAACAGGTATTTACTACTTTTTCTGTATTATTCTTCTATCCATCGTATACCCGCTGTTTATTAATTCATCAATTGATAATATAACAATCATGTTTGTTATTCTCGTTACGGGTATGGGCGGAGCTATCAACTTTTATTTTCAAGGGACTTTTAAAGTCTTCTTGATTGCTGAAGGAAAAAGCTATGTTGATACATCCATCACAACGCTGATCAATATTTTAATCAATGCTATTAAGATAGTATTTATACTCAAAGGCTATAATATTATCGCCATTCAAACGACACATTTTGTGTTAATGATTGTTCAAATTATTGTGTATCAAATATATATTAATAAAAATTATAAGTGGCTGGATTTAAAGGTTAAACCAGATTATGACGCCATTTCCCAAAAAAAATCGGTAATGATTCACCAAGTCTCCTATTTAATCTTTAATAATACCGATGTTCTTATTCTTACAATCTTTACGAACCTAAAGATTGTAAGTGTGTACGTATTGTATAATATGCTTTTTTCTGTACTTGACCGGGTAATCAGTACGGTCAACAGCAGTATTACATTTGCACTAGGACAAACATTTCATGAAAGTAAGAATAAGTTCTTAAGCCTCTTTAATGCATACGAAGTGTATTTCATGTCATTTGTTTTCTCACTGTTTACTGTAGCATACATATTTATTTTACCTTTTATGGAGCTATATACTAGCGGAATCACAGATATCAATTATATCGATTTTTGGATACCAACGTTATTTGTGATTATAAAATTATTAGGGAATGCTAGAGCAACGTCC
>JAPSHL010000196.1 GCA_031179905.1 Bacillus sp. (in: firmicutes)
AAGTCTACTGTTCAATATGTTGGTGGAATAAAGGATCATTATTTAGATTTCCCGGGAAGCAACTCTTATAGAGATATAAATGAATTGCTCAGTGTGATGGAAATGCCATATAAATTTTTTGAAAACTCCTTTTGGGTAAAAGGAATTTATCAAAAAGCTGAAGAGGAAAACCTTAAGGTGCTATTAAGTGGGGAAAGAGGAAATTTATCGATTTCATGGGGCTCGTCTTTTAATTATTATTCCTCTTTGTTCAAAAAAGCGCGATGGATGAAATTGTTTAAAGAACTTACCCTGCGTACTAATAGGGTAGGGGGGTCAAGAATAAAATATTTTACTACTATTGGGAAATCAGCATTATTAAGAAAAGGTAATTCTACTGATAATTACCCGGTATTAATAAACCCTGATTTTGCAAAGAAGACATCTGTTTATGAAAAACTAGCATTAAACGGCATGGATAAAAGCGGCTGGTATGCTTCGAATATTAAAGATGAAAGATCAAAGCACTTCGAGGATATTTTCCAATGGAATACAACGAATTCCTTGGCAACCAAATTATCTTTGAAACATGGCCTTTGGAAAAGGGACCCTACTAATGACTTGAGGATAATTCAGTTTTGTCTTTCTTTACCAGAAAATCAATTTGTTCAAGATGGATTGGACCGAGCATTGATTAGGCGTTCTACTAAAAACTATTTACCAGATAATGTACGTCTTAACCAAAAGGTTAGAGGTGTACAGGGTGCTGACTGGGTTCATAGAATGGTGCCAGATTGGGAGCTATTTGTTGATGAAGTAAAAAAGATGAGACGAAACGCCGATATAATGGAGTTTCTTAATGGTGAGGCAATAGAAGCTGGTCTGAATAAGGTGAAGGAAGGTCCAAAGATAGAGTTTGATACTGATTTGGATTATAGAATACTGATGAGAAGTCTAATTGTCTATCGATTTATAAAAAACTTTACTTGAAAGGGGGTGAAAATATGAAATTAGAGTGGAAAAGTCCTGAATTGGAAGTTTTGGATGTGAAAATGACAATGGCAGCTCCGAACCCTGGAACGCGTCTTGATTCTACTTACAATGCTGGAACACCATTTCCAGAATTGACTTGGAGTTAAGCAGTTATTAATACTTATCTACCTTCTCACAACCTTCTAATATAAGAAGGTTGTGGGCTAAATAGTATTTGAAAACTTGTTTTCAATGTAATAATTGAGGTGTCATTTATGAAACTGCAGAACAAAATGTCCTATCAAGCATTTGGTTTTAATATAGTTAGTGAAATTGACTTACCTGAATTGCAGGAGGAAATTGTATCAGATTTAAAAGGGAAGATAGAGATTTCTATTGGTGACTTGACAGAAATGTGGTCTGAAGTCTCTGATGAAAAAAACGGTCCATTTGTTGTCACAAAAGAATATATTTTGTTTCGCGTAGAGGGAACTGGCATTTTTCTGATAAGAGATGGAAATTCAATTGTTGTTTCACCTTTACAGAATGAAAAGGAAGATGAAATTCGCCTATATATACTAGGAACTTGTATGGGGGCATTGTTATTACAGAATGATATAATCCCTCTTCATGGTAGTATTCTGTCTATTCATGGAAAGGCTTATGGAATTGTTGGTGAATGCGGCGCTGGAAAGTCGACATTAGCAAGAGCTTTTCTTAGGAAAGGATACAAATTATTAAGCGATGATTTAATTCCAGTAACTTTTCATGATAATGCACCTTTAGTCATTCCTTCATACCCGTACCAAAAACTATGGGAAGAAAGTCTCTCAGAATTTAACATGAAATCCGAACAGTATAATCCTATTGTTCACAGAGAAACGAAATACTCTGTACCGATTGACGATCTATTTGAGCAAAATAAACTACCACTAGCTGGGATTTTTGTATTAAACAAACAAGAGGAAAATTGCATTGATATGATAGAGCTTAAAAGTATTAATGCTATTCAAGAGCTTTTTGAACATACTTATCGCAATTTTTTAATTGAGAGATTAGGAAAAGTGAACTGGCATTTTCATCTATCTACCAAAATACTTGAACATGTAAAAATCTATAAGCTATTTAGACCCACTTCCCGTTTTACAGCAAACGAGTTAACAGAGGTAATATTAAAAGAAATTACTGGAGGAAGATATTAGTGAGTGAATTAAAGACTGTTTTCCTGGAAGAGAATAAAACAATCTGTCAATCAGAAGGACAAATTGTTAGTGATATGAACGGTGAAAAGGTAATGTTAAGTATTTCGAACGGGAAGTATTATAACTTAGGAACAACAGGTGGAGCAATTTGGGAACTTATTAGTTCACCAATGACTCTTGAAGGGATAATAGGCAATCTTACTGAAAAATATGAAGTGGATAAAGAGGATTGCAGAAGAGAAGTTATTAACTTTCTAGAGATATTATGGAAGGAAGACTTAGTTAAGGTCTCCGACATAGGTTGATTAATCTTTTTGAATAGCATGACTTCTATTTGGAAACGGCCTTGCACATTAAAGTAAATTACTAGGTAGTTGTTTACTTTAATGTGCAATACTAACTACAATTTATATTAAGTATCCCATAGAGGTTTTAAACTGACTTTTGGGACGGGTAGTTAATTTGTCTGGGAATATTGTGCTTATTCCCATTACCTATTAATTTACAAATTAAATTACTTTAGAGTTAGGGATAAATGCTGTTCTATGAGCTTTGGATGATTCCGACTGAAGAAGGTGGAGAAAGAATTAGGAATTGCTAGGTAGTTTGATTTTTTGGACATGTTAGTGATAAGCCCTTATCTATTGCTAGATTTTAAAAATAGTCCGATATGGTAAGTAATGTTTGTTCCCCCTTTTCATTTGCCTGTTTAGCTTAAAAGGTTCCGAGGGACGGTATTCGGAACAAAGATATAACTTTTCTACTCCGAAACTTCTGTTTTTCCCCTTAGTTCTATATGATTCTATGTATCGTTTTGATATTCATATATACCCAATACTTTTTCTCAAGATGACCAATCTTTTGACTATGCTCATAATGATAATATTTTTCTCTAAATAGGTCACTTTCGAAAAGGGATTTTCTTTTTCAAATACCCCAAAAATATCCTATACCTAGCTTAAATGTCACTTGTCACATGAATAATGATATAGGACCCAAATATTTCCAATTTCCTAGTTTTTATAGATGTCTATCTACTGCATATTCCTTAATCTCAGTTGTTCTAATTCCCCTAATTCCTCCATTTCTTCCTAGAGGGCTAATTATTACTACTTGTTTAGAAAAAAATGAGTTTGATCCGTCTAATTTATTTTATCCTTGTTCTTATTTGGGTTTTATTATAGTTTTTCCTTTTTCTCTGTTGTTCTTACCAAAGTGCTATAGCCTTCAGGTTTCCATTTCCCTTCTAACTCTCATAACTAGAAAAACAGCCTCTTAACTAAATGGATAAGGGGTTTTTACGTACTGTCTAATTATCTGGGTCTCAACAGAATTTTTGAGGAGGTTTCTATTCCATAGTAAATCGTCTTTACTGATTAAAAGAATGTCGAAAATAATTGAAGATGCGCGAAGATTATCTAATCAATAAGTTATTAGAATATTATTGACAATTTGTATACGATTGTATACATTTTAAATATAGAAAAACGTATACAATCGTATACAAGGAGGAGAGAGTAGAATGAAAAACGAAGAATTCATGAAAGACAGACATCAGCGTGGAGAGCATCATAAACGGAAGGATAGGGGCCATAAGGGTGCGAAAACATTTCGACGCGGCAGGGCGATTGCTTTTTTAGAGCTGATGAATATAAAGCGCTCGACTATAAAGCAGCAGCTTGATGCCCCTGAGTTTCAATCGATTCAACCGATTTTAGTTGGGGAATTAAAGGCGATTGATATGGTGATTAATGAGTTTATCCAGCTCTTTGAAATTCAAGAGAATGAAGTGAATGAAAATCCAGCTGCAAATACAGAGACAGCTGAAGCCTATCCTCATGAAAATGAAGATTTTTTAAATAAGGAATAGAGGAGTGGAGTGGATTAATCCAGTCCGTTTCCTGTTTAGAGGGGAGGAACTATGAAGGAGTTAATGGGTTTTCTAAAACCATATTGGAAAATAACCTTGCTGGCGCCATTGTTTATGATGTTGGAGGTATCGATGGATTTGCTTCAGCCAGTCTTAATGGCACAAATCATCAATGAAGGTGTGATGAAAGGGGATTTGGATACAATTCAACGCACAGGCGGACTAATGATTCTTGTAGCCTTCATCGGCTTGATTGGCGGTGCAGGATGCACTGTGTTTTCCAGTACTGCATCCATGCATTTTGCTGCTGATTTGCGAAAGAAAGTATTTGATAAAGTTCAAAGTTTTTCCTTTCAGAACTTGGATATGTTTAAGGGAGGCAGTTTAATTACTAGGATGACAGCAGATATTGTTCAGCTACAGATGTTTGTCATGATGGTTTTGCGCAGTATCCGATCACCACTTTTGACAATTGGCAGTGTGATTATGGCTTTTACAATCAGCTTCAAGCTGGCATTAATATTTGCAGTAACTATTCCAATTTTATTTATTATTCTCTTCCTGCTTATTCGAAAAGCCTTTCCTACCTATAATATTGTTCAGCAGAAGCTAGATAAGGTCAATACTGTACTTCAGGAAAATCTGATGGGGATTCGTGTAGTTAAAGCGTTTGTCAGATCTGATTTTGAAAATAAACGGTTTGGGCAAGCAAATGAAGATTATACGAAAAATGCTGTCAAAGCAGCACGCATCGTATCTTTCAATATGCCCGTCTTAATGCTCATTCTTAATTTCAGCTTAGTTGTAATACTTTGGTTTGGAGCCCATCAGTCTTGGAACGGATCTTTGCAGGTAGGTGATCTAATTGCCTTTATCAACTATGTGACACAGGTTTTATTTGCTGTCATGATGATTGGCATGATGATGATTACTATCTCTCGTTCAAAGGTGTCAGCCGACCGTATTCAGGAAGTGCTTCATACAGACTCCAATCTAGTAGATGATAAGTATGCAGCCCATCAGGCAATTGCAAAAGGAGAAGTTGTATTTGATAACGTATCCTTTAGCTTTGATGGACAAAATGAGGTGTTGAAGGACATCAGCCTTGTTGCAAAACCTGGTCAAACCGTTGCTATTCTTGGGGCTACCGGTTCTGGGAAGTCTACAATGGTGCAATTAATTCCTAGGCTGTATGATACCACAAGCGGCATGGTTATGATTGACGGCACAAATGTCCGTAATATCTCTTTAGAGCATTTGCGGACATCTGTTGGTGTCGTTTTACAGCAATCAATCCTCTTCAGCGGGACGATTCGCGATAATATTCGTTATGGAAAACTGAATGCAACACAAGCAGAAGTTGAATTAGCTGCAAAAGCGGCATGTGCCCATGAGTTTATCATTAATATGCCAGAAGGATACGATACAGTTCTAGGACAAAGAGGGACAAATTTGTCTGGAGGACAAAAACAGCGTATTTCTATCGCTAGAGCGCTGTTAGTCCGCCCGGCAATCTTGGTTTTGGATGACAGTACAAGTGCAGTTGATTTGGGAACCGAATCACGTATTCAAAAAGCACTTGGGGAATTGCTCAAATATAGCACTGTCTTTATCATTGCCCAACGTATCTCCTCTGTAATGGAAGCAGACAAAATTATCGTGCTGGAGGATGGGAGGATTTCCGCAGAAGGCACACATGAACAACTATTGAAAGATAGTGAAGTGTACCAGGAAATATACTGCTCTCAGCTTGGAAAGGAGGATGTGGTATATGAATGAAAGAAAAGCAAACATTCCTCCACAACAGATGGGATTAGGAGGGGGACCAAAGCATTTCCGGGGAAACATGCAAGTTCAGCGTCCTAATGACACGAAGGAAACCTTGCTAAGGATATGGGGCTATATTGGCAATCAGCGTAAAGGGTTAGTGCTTGTGGTATTAATGACAATGACTACAGCTGTTTTAAATCTCTTAGGTCCTTACTTAATCGGTGTTTCAATCGACAAATATATAATTACGCGCGATGTGCAGGGTCTTGTCTGGTTTTGTGCAGGCTTGCTTGGAGTATATGTATGCAGTTCTGTTGCCACTTGGCTCCAATCGTATTTTATGGCAGCTGTTTCTCAATATACAGTGCTCGCGATGCGCAAAGACTTGTTCGCCAGACTCCAGAAGCTGCCTTTGAATTTTTTTGATAGAAAGTCTCATGGAGAACTGATGAGCAGGACAACAAATGATATGGAGAATGTGTCCAATACATTAAACCAAAGCTTTACAACACTGATATCAAGCATCATGACACTAATCGGGGCGTTATGCTTTATGCTTGCTCTAAATATTTGGCTGACAGCTTTGAGCTTCGTTACGGTTCCAATCGTCATGTTCCTGACATCAAAAATAGCCAAATTCACTCGCAAATATTTTACAAGCCAGCAACAGTATTTAGGCGAGCTGAATGGATATATAGAAGAAACAATTTCCGGACAAAAGGTCGT
>JAPSHL010000197.1 GCA_031179905.1 Bacillus sp. (in: firmicutes)
AACAAAATCATCAGACCGCCCATCGTTGGGGTTCCTGATTTTTTCTGATGGGATTTCGGACCTTCTTCTCTAATGCTTTGTCCGAATTTCAGCCTTCTCAAGAAGGGAATAAAAACTGGAGAAGTAAGAACTGTTATTAAAAACCCTAGTATAATCGTAAAAAAGATCACTTTCTCCATCATGTTCATTCCCCTCCTTTCTTAGCTTCAAGCAAGTTTTTAATAACCGCTCCGTCAAAAGTTTCTAATGCCTTTGCGCTTAAGTCTTTTGCATAAATAAATTTTGCATGTTGTTCATTTGAATTTTGTTCGTATAGTTCGATCATTTTGTATAAGCCTTTCTTTATATCATTTGTATAGAATATTGGAAAATGATTTGGTGTATAGGATGGTATTTCTTCTTCTTTGTCCCAAATTGCTCCTATTGCACCATTAGCAATCGCTGTGGATAGATCCCCGGAATCCTTGCCATAAACAGGTGCAAACAGTCCTTTCACCTGCTTTTCATCACTGAAAAAAGAAACGGTCAAAAAGTTGAGCTCTTCATCTACGTACCCTTTGGCCTCAGGAATTGCCTGCCGAATGGTTTTATAGGACAGTGTCATCTTTTCACTCCTAATATCGCCTCTTTCGCAACAAGGCGGTCATCAAACTCAAAAGTTTGTGCTCCTATTTGCTGATATGTTTCGTGCCCTTTACCTGCAATTAAAATAACATCATTTGCTTTTGCCGTCTTAACCGCATGATAAATAGCATCTTTCCTGTCGGCAATTACTTTATATTCCTTGCCAACTACTCCTGCTTCCATGTCCTTCAGGATTTCCATTGGGTTCTCACTTCTTGGGTTATCACTTGTAAATATTGCATTTTCCGCATACATACATGCTATCTCTGCCATCAAAGGACGTTTCGTTTTATCTCTGTCACCGCCGCAGCCGACAACAACATGGATATCACCTTTTGCGAATTCTTTGATGGTTACCAGTGCATTCTCAAGGCTGTCTGGTGTATGAGAGTAGTCAACAATAACAGAAAACTCCTGACCTGCGTCCACTGTCTCAAATCTTCCTGAAACACCTTTTACAGATTCAAGGGCAGAGATTGCCGTATTCAGCGGTATGTCGCTGACAAATGCTGCTGCAATACTCGCAAGCGCATTGTAAACACTGAACTTGCCGACCATTTGCAGAGAAACTGGAAAACTGCCTGCAGGTGTAATCAAATCAAACTTAGTTCCAGCAGCATCGATATGTATATTCTTCGCCATGAAGTCTGCATCTTTATCGATTCCATAAGTAACGACAATCGCAGCTGTCAATTTCGCATATTCTTCACTTGCATCATCATCCTTGTTTAAAACAGCAAATTTCGGATTTTTCGATGAATAAACATTACCAAGCCTTGTGAATAACAACCCTTTTGCTCTTTTGTATTCATCCATAGTGCCATGAAAATCAAGATGATCTTGTGACAAGTTCGTAAACACAGCGACATCATAATCACAACCAAATACCCTTCCTTCGTATAGGGCATGGGAGGAAACTTCCATCACTGCAGTATCCACGTTTTTTTCTGTCATTTGATGAAATATCTTTTGTAAAGTTACCGCTTCCGGTGTAGTGTTTTTTGTTTCTTGAATTTCATTGTCTATTTTTGTATACATCGTGCCAATAATTCCTGTACGTTTATTAGCCTTTTGCAGAATTGTCTCAATCAGATGGCTAGTTGTTGTCTTGCCGTTTGTTCCTGTTATGCCAATAAGCTTCAGCTTTTGAGTCGGATGGCCGTAGAAAGCATCCGAAAGAATGCTGCTCGCCTTTTTCGTGTCCTTGACAATGATTACAGGTATATCAAAGTTTTCTGCTAGTTCTCTTTCCGCAAGGATAGCTGCTGCGCCTGCTTCAAATGCCTTATGGGCAAAGTCATGTCCATCGACAGTGAAGCCTTTGATGCAGATGAACAAGCTTCCCTGACTCACTTTACGGTTATCATTTTCAATAGAAGTGATTTCTGCATCTTTTCCATTATATAAAGCATAAGGCCCTAAGCTTTTTAATAATTGTTTTAACTGCATGGTTCAAATCCTCTTTTCTGTAAATCCATATGTACTCATTTTATTCATAAATACTAATATTATATCAAATGCATGACCATTCTTGGAAAATGCATTTTTTCTTAGCGTTTATATTTTACATGATAAAAAGGAATTGCGCCATCGTGTTCGGTTTTTTCTCCCTTATAATGAAAAATAAAGGCGGCGCTAGTGCCGCCTTTTTCAAAAAAGGTGTGATTAATTATTATAGTACAGACGAATAGTTGAGCCGTCTTTTACCTTTGTTCCCGGCTCTGGCGACTGCTTGATAACAGTGTCTCCGCTTCCGCTTGGCTCTATTTTAAGATTAAGGAAAACTTCACTAATTTCTTTTTTCGTCAGACCAACTAAATCTGGTACTTCTATTAACGGATTTTCTGGATATTTATATTCTTTTTCCAGCTGATCTTTCCGCTCCTTCACTCCAAGTGCCCGAAGACTGTCGCCCATTATGCTGCCTACAATCGGGGCTGCGACTACTCCACCAAATTGGACTGTACCTTTCGGATTATCGACCGCCACATACACGACTAGTTCTGGATCGTCTGCGGGTGCGAAGCCGATAAACGAAACAATGAAGTTATTCTCTAAATATTTTCCACCAGAAGCTTTTTGCGCTGTCCCTGTCTTACCGCCGACACGGTACCCATCTACAAAGGCTTTTCCCCCTGACCCTTGTGCAACGACGCTTTCCAGCGCTTCCCTGATTTTTTTGGAAGTTTCTTCAGAAATCACCTTCCTTTTTGCAACTGGCTCCTTCTTCATAATGACTTCACCTGTGCTTGGGTCAATCAGTTCGCTTGCCACATATGGCGTGTATAAGGTACCGCCATTGATGGCTGCCGATAATGCTGCCACCTGCTGGATAGGCGTTACTGCAACACCTTGTCCAAAGGCAGTTGTCGCAAGCTCAACAGGCCCGACCCTATCTAAGTTAAAGAGTATTCCTTTCGATTCTCCCTGAAGGTCAATTCCAGTTTTCTCGCCAAATCCGAAACTGCGAATATATTTAAACAAAGTATCCTTCCCCAACTCTTCCCCTAAAGATACAAATCCAGGGTTACAGGAGTTTTGAACAACTTCCAAAAATGTTTGTGTCCCATGGCCGCCACGCTTCCAGCATTTCAGCTTCGTTCCATCAACGTCAGCATAACCTGGGTCTGTAAACGTATCTTTTTCCAAATCCACCTTGCCTTCCTCTAAGGCTGCAGCAAGAGTAATAATCTTGAATGTCGATCCCGGCTCATACGCACTCCATATCGGCAAGTTTCGGTTAAAAACCTCTGATGAAACATTTCGGAAATCTGCTGGATCAAAGCCAGGTCTGCTTGACATTCCCATAATTTCACCTGTTTTTGGATTCATCGCAATTGCAATAATGCTGTCTGGATTGTATGTCTGTTCGGCAATATCCAGCTCCCGTTCAATAATTGTCTGCACTCTCGTGTCAATTGTCAGCTTTAAATCATTTCCATTCACAGGTGCTTCGTAATCATCTGCCATATCATTCATCCTTTGGCCTTTGGCATCAGAATAATATTGAACAGATCCCTTTGATCCTTTCAACTCATCATCATATTCCAGTTCAAGGCCTATTAAGCCTTGATTATCAATTCCGGCAAATCCTAAAACATGTGACAGGTAGTTTCCGTAAGGATAAGACCTCTTAGAATCCTCTCCTATATACACACCGTCAATATCTAAAGCTCTTACCTTTTTCGCCTTTTCATGTGAAATCTTTCTGCCTTCAGGCAATCTGACACTCATTTCCTTTTGAATCAGCTCTTTATATATCGTCTCCTTGTCCGCTTCCAGGACAGCCGCAAGCTTTTCTGCAGCAGAAGCTGGGTCCTTTAACTGCCGCGGAACAACATAAACGGTTGGAGCACTGATATTAGTTGCTAATGCAATACCGTTTCTATCGACGATTTCTCCTCTTTCAGGCTCAAAGGAAATCTGTCTGCTCCATAGGCTTTTTGCTTTACTCGTCAACTCATCTCCAAGAAAAAATTGTACATATCCCAGCCTCAAGTCAATGATAAGAAAAATAGCAATACCTGCTATTAAAGCAATCGTCAACCGTTTGCGAACGGTTACGTTTGAAACCCGCATCAATATAGAACCTCCTTTTTACTATGGCTCGTTCCAATATATGCTTGTACTACTGCATTTAGAATCAAATGAAACAGAAGTTGTCTGTCATTTACCGTACCTTTACATAAAAAAACAGACCCTCTTTTAGGGCCTGTTTAATGTCTTTATTCTGGTTTTGCCAATTGGATTGTTAAAGTATCATTTTCCTTAACTGTTTTTCCTGCTTTAATGCTTTGCTTTGTCACATAGCCGTTGCCGTTTGTTTTCAGCTTCAAGGACTGCAAGTCTGTCACTTTCAGAATATCCCGCAATGACCAGCCCGACATATCCGGTACAGTTCCTTTTCCGTCTGTCTTGACGACAATCTTTTCACCTTCGAGATAGCTTTCTCCTGCCGCTGGGAGCTGGCTCATAATAGTGCTGCCCTCTCCTGTAATAATCAGTTCTAACCCTGATTTCTTCAACTCTTTTTGTGCAGCAGCTGTGCTCATACCTGTAAGAGCCGGGACATCCACTGTCTTGAGAGAGCTGTCAGCAGTAGGCTGAATCTCCATATACTGAAGGCTGCTTTTCATAACAGATGTAAAGATTTCTGCAACAGGGTCGGAGCCTGACTGTGTTTCTTTTAATTCAGGCTGCTGAACTGCCACATACATAACAAGTTCTGGGTCATCTTTCGGTGCCATCCCTAAAAAGGAAAAAACATAATTGCTGTTTCCTGTTAAGTAGCCGCCGCCCGCCTTTGGGATTGAGGCTGTGCCTGTTTTACCAGCAACACTGTACCCATCTACATTATATTTTTTATAGCCTGTCCCATTAGGACTTGTAACAACCGTTTCTAATATGTCGCGAACTTCCTTTGCCGTTGCAGCAGAAATTGGTGTTCCGACAACTTCTGTCTTAACCTGTTTTACAACTTTATCTGTATTCGGATCGACAATCTTGTCGATTACGTGAGGCTTTACCATTTTGCCATCATTGGCAACGGCAGTCACCGCTTGTATCTGCTGAATAGGAGTCAAGGCTGTACCTTGTCCGTATGCTGTTGTAATCTTTTCAACAGGCCATGTAAAAGCAATTGAGCTGTTCGCTTCATGAGGCAAGTCAATTCCTGTTTTTTGGTCAAGTCCAAAATTTGTGATGTACTCTCTCAGCTTTTCAAAGCCAAGCTGTTCTTTAGCAATTTTTGCAAAGGCCACATTAGATGAGCGCTGAACCCCTTCTAAGTACGTAATTGGTCCCCAGCCGCTTCCGTTATGGTCATGGATTGTCTGCGAATTTTTTGTCACTTTGTAGGAGCCTGATTCATATGTTGCATTTGCATCAAATTTGCCTTCTTCAATCGCTGCAGCCAATGTAAAGATTTTCATCGTTGATCCAGGTTCATAAGAGGTTTCAATCGCTTCGTTATGCCAAGTCGCATTTATCCCCTCCAAAGTTTCCGGATCAAAGCTTGGCCGTTGGCTCATTGCCAAAATTTCGCCGGTTTTCGGGTTTGCCACAATAGCAATCATCTTTTTCGGATTATATTTCTCCTGCACCTTTGACATTGTATCTTCTAAAAAGGATTGAATTTTCTTATCTAAGGTTAAATAGACATCGTCACCGTTTTGTGCTGGGGTTATATCTTCCTCTGTATCAGGCAATATATATCCCCAAATATCCCGTTTATAATTTAATGAACCGTCTGATCCAGTGAGGAGATTATTTAAGCTTTCTTCAATGCCGAGTTTTCCTGTTGCTGTATATTTCCCGGTTTTCTCATCTTCCTTTTCCTCCACATAGCCGATGACATGGGAAGCAAATGTTCCATTCGGATAGAATCGTTTTTTGCCTTCTACTATTAAAACACCAGGAAGTTTTAAATCTTCAATTTTTCTCTTTGTTTCATAAGACAGGTTCTTCCCGGCTGTTCCGAATTCTACCTGCTTTGCCCCTTCTTTTGTCAAAATTCTATATATCTCTGATTCTTCCAAATCTAGATATTTGGAGAGCTCCTTAGCAGTTTTCTCCGGATTCTCTACGTGAACCGGATTATCAGGATCATTTTTGCTTAGTGAACTGTCCGTAACAGCTACGAGCTTATAGGATGACGCATCCTCTGCAATCACTTCTTTATTTCTGTCATATATCGTCCCTCTAGATGCTTCAAGTACCATTGAGGAGCTGTATTTTTTTTCTGCTTCTTTAGCAAGCACCTCACCGGAAACTTTGCCTGTCGATTGAATGACAGCAAACCGGACGATTAAAATAAAAAAGAGCAGACAGAAAAATAAAAACAAGACGGCTGCTCCAAGGTTAATATTCTGCTGCTTTCGAATCATTCTTTAT
>JAPSHL010000198.1 GCA_031179905.1 Bacillus sp. (in: firmicutes)
CTTGATGTATCCCATATAGCGGCAGAAAAAGAATTTGACCTATTGAAGAAATTAGGAGAATTCCCGCAAGCAGTTACAGAAGCTGCTGCAAAAAGAATGCCACACCGCATTACAAATTATATCTTTGATTTAGCATCAACATTCCATAGTTTCTATAATGCAGAAAAAGTATTGGATGCAGATAACATGGAAAGAACAAAAGCAAGATTGGCACTAATCCAATCAACAAAAATTACATTAAAGAACGCACTGCGCCTTATCGGTGTATCTGCACCAGAGAAAATGTAACAAAAAAGGATGGAAGCAATTCCATCCTTTTATTATTAATTCATAACCCACTTATCCTTCAAAAACATTACTCTTCCGATAAAGAAAACAACTAACAATACAATAAGATTGCTTCCAATGGTAATAAAGAAATGCTCATAGTTAGTGACACCGAAAATCAGTTCTTTTAGCAGGGCATAGATGTTCATGACAGGTATGGCGAAATGCTTGAACTCTAATTCATTGATACCGACATTGGACATCAACATCAGCGGCATGACGGTAACCATCATAATTGGCGCACTATAGCTTTGTGCTTCCTTAATTGATTTGCCGATGATGCTAGTGAGCATAAGCAGGGAAGCGACAAACATCGAATAAACAATTGTGAGCACGAGTGACAAAGTAACAACTAGGAGGAAGTTGTCACCGAATTCAATTGCATTTTTCAAGTTTTCTGTCAGGAAAGCTATTTCCAAGACAACAACAAGCAATGTAACAATTCCAGTGATCGTACCTATTGTTGAAATCGTCAGCCATTTGGCAAGTACAAGTGTCGAGCGATTAACGGGAGTCATCAGCAATGCCTCCATCGTTTTCTTTTCCTTTTCTCCAGAAAAGAGGTCGGCAGCTGCCGGTCCCGCCCCAACGCCAATTGCAACAGCTAGAATAAGCGGAATAAGCATGGCAACAAGATTAATAGTCGGATCCTCGCTATTCAATTCCGCCTGACTGATGGAAAATGGCTTAATGGTTCCAGTCTCTATGCCAAGGCTTCCTAACCTTTCTGAAACTATCACGCTCTCATATTGAGATAAAGCAGCCTCTGTTAATGTCATGAGTGTGGAAGAACTTTGGCTGAATGAATCACCGATAAGTGTCATTTCTGCATTTTTTCCTTGTGAAAGGAGACTGGTAAGCTTTTCATCTGTTAATAAGGCAGCCTGTGCATTGCCGTTTTGCACAGTTTCTTTCGGGTCATTCGATTCAACTATTTTTATGCTGCTGTTAGCAAGCAAGGTAGTTTTTAATTCTTCTGGCAGAGAGGTGGAAACCGCCAGTTTATAGGATTCTCCTTCATCCTCGGAAACCATTTTTTCATAAAAAAGTGTAAGCAAAGTCATGATGATAATAGGTAATAATACTGTCAATAATAAGGTTCGTTTATCTCTGAAAGAGTCTTTCAGTTCTTTTAAATATATATTAAGAAACATGAGTCTTTCCTCCTCTAACAAGTCTGCTCATAAAGATATAGTTCAAGTCCCTGCTTCCTTCTGCAGTATATAAATCTTCAAGTCTGCCGTGATGTACAAGCTCTCCTTTGTGCATCATTGCAACACTGTCACACAGCAGAGAAACCTCCTCCATAATATGGCTTGAGAATATAATCGTTTTTCCGTCCTGCTTCAGCTGATGAACTAGCTGGCGAAACACATTGGAGGAGGTGATATCAAGGCCAGTTGTTGGTTCATCAAAAAGAATGATTTCTGGATTATGAATGAGTGTTCTCGCAATTGCCACCTTTTGACGCATGCCTTTAGAGAAACTGCCGACTTTTCTGTCAAGATAGTCTCGCATTCCGAACATCCTGGCCAGTTCGTCAATCCTCACCTTTGTTTCATGCTTGCTGAGGCCATAAAGCCGTGCGAAGTATTCTAAGTTTTCTCTTGCAGTTAAGCGGTCGTATAAGCCTGTTTCTCCGCCGAATAATACACCGATTTTTTGCTTTATTTCATTAGGTTTATCCTGTGTATCAAAACCAGATACAGTAATGGAGCCTTCTGTAGGTTGAAGTAATGTTGCAATGGACCGAAGCAAGGTAGTTTTTCCTGCGCCATTCTCCCCCAATAAGCCGACTGTTTCTCCTTTTTTTATATGAAAGGAAACATGCTTTAAAGCTGTTACATATATCTTTTTATCCTTAAATGTTTTCGTTACTTTATCTACCGTTATCATGCTTTTCACTTCCCTCTCGTTTTCTATGTCCTTATCATACATTTAAAGGAAATAACAATCTGTAAAGATGTCGCGAATAGTCCGTTTCCTGTCGTGAAAATGCTCAGATAAGACAAATAAAGAGCTTTTCATGTTACCGCCTTATATTTCCAATCTGTAAACATGGAAGGCTGCAAACATGGTAAAATAAAACAATATGGAAAATATCCAACAAGGGGATACAATGGGGATGAAAATTGGTTTAGTAGATGATAGAGCAATTGATTTAGATAAGTTGGCAGGTATTGTATCTTCCATCCCGGAAGCAGAAATCGTGTTTGCAACTACTTCTGCAGAAGAAGCTTATGAACAAATAAAAAAAGAAACAATTTCACTTCTTATTGCCGATATAGAGATGCCTAACCTTTCAGGGTATGAGCTTGCAGATATTATTCATTCTCATGCTCTGAATATTGCTGTAATATTTGTGACAGCAAGCAGTGGCTATGCAGTTCACGCTTTTGAGTTGAATGTCCATGATTATATTATGAAGCCATATTCGAAGGACCGGCTAGTCCAATCAATTAAAAGGCTGATGGAGAAAACTAAATCTGCCGAAATAGCGGGAAGGCTATATATTAAACAAAAGAACGACATACATATTATCTTGAAGAAGGAAATTGTTTTTATTGAAAGGTCTGGTAGATCGACGACGATTCATACGAAGTCAGAAGTAATTAAAACATACCAGACACTTAATGAATTAGAAGGTGAATTGAGAGAAAGAGATTTCGTCAGATCTCACCGTTCCTTTATTATTAACATTCACTACATAAAAAGCTTTTCTTTGTACGCAAAAAATTCCTATACCGTCACATTTGAAGGAATTGAGGCAAAAGCCATGATTACGAAGGAAAAGGTGGAATTCATTCAAAATAATTATTTTTAAGGAGAAAATATAGTGAAGGTAGACCAATTATATTGGATAATGATCGTCCTATTTTCTGTCGTTCATATCGGAGCATTCTTCTATCAATGGCATATTGTTACTTATATAATGGTGTTGCTCCTGATAGCAGGAGGCTTAACTTTATTTAAGCTGGCAAAGGGGCAAGGAGCTTCACTTGACTGGAGGTTTGGTGCCTTATTTTGGCTCGTTCAGGCAATTATTGCGGCTTTAGCAGTTTTGCAGGAATTGGTTAGCATTCGACCTCTTTTTTTTCTGCTTTTCTTTCTTGTCGAGATTATCAGGATTGTAACAGTTGGAAAGCTGTTAAAAATCAGCTTGGAAAATATCCGACTAGATGAGGAAAGAAATCGCATGAATGAGACATTTAGAACAGTCAGAAGCGAGCGCCATGATTTCCTTAAACATATAGCAGCCGTTCATTTTATGCTTGAGAAAAATGAGTATAAAGAAGCGCGTGATTACTTAGATGTACTTGTTGACGGATATAAGGAAACAAATCTTTCCATTAAGGGTGAAAGCGGAGCAGTCGCGGCTGTTTTGCACCAGCATTATTTAAAGGCTCAAAAGGAAGGTATTGAAGTCATCTATGATTTAGAAGTGCCTATTACCTCTATGCCAGTTTCAGATAAAGAGCTTGTGGGACTTGTCGGTAATTTGCTTGAGAACTGCGTTGAGGCATGTTTAGATTGGCAAAATGCTTATCAGCAGCATGCCTTTATAACATTGCATTTAGTGAAAAGAAGCGGATTATATATATTAACAGCAAAAAACAAATCATTGCCAATACCTGCGAAAATATTAGACCGGCTCTATCAGCAGTATGGTCTTTCTACAAAAGCCGGGGATGAAAGAGGCTATGGAACAAAAATCATTTATAACATTGTAAAAAAACATCAAGGTGTTTTAGATTTTGTTTATAAAGAAGAAGAGTTCACTGTGAAAATCAAGCTTCCATCAATCCGCTGAATTAATTAAGTTATGAGGTTTAAATGCCCTTTCTCTTCAAATAATAATAGCAGTAAGAGGAAAAGGAAGGTGTTTATGAAACTACTCCTATTAGCACTAATAACTGGCTTTTTGACAGGGTTTATCTTTGCTTTGCTCAAGCTGCCGATACCAGCACCAGGTGCATTGCCAGGAATAATCGGGATTGTTGGCATTTATGCAGGATTCAGAGTGTATGTAAGTTTGGAACCTTGGATTTCCAACCTTTTTTCAAAAAGTTAAAGAATATTTGTACAACAAAAAGAGGAGGCAGATTCATTTTCTGCCTCCTCTAATCTTAATTCCACTCTAGTGTAGCTCCTCCGATTCTTTTAACTCCTCGTATCTTACTCAGATCTTCCACGAGCTGCAGGCAGGCTTGGTCCTTCAGCTTTGCTTCAATCATAAAGTCTATATCCATTTGGAGCGGGCGCAGCAGCTGGATGAGTGGTTTAACAAACTCAGCATCCACCAAATCTGCATGAGAACGAAAGGTCTTCTCTGATTTTGGAGAAGAAAGGTGGATTTTCGGCGTAATACCCCGGTGTTTCCAAGTTTCAAAAACGGGTAGCAGCAATTCTTCAAGCGGTTTACCGCTTAAGTTTGCCATATGATGGTGGTAGTCAAAAACAAGAGGAATTGTTTCGTTTTGGCATACTGCCAATGTTTCCTCCGTGTTATATGTCTTGTCATCATTTTCTAACGTCATAATATTTTTTATGTGTAAAGGCAAAGACTTTATATTTTCATAAAACCGGATAAGTGTATTCTCCTTATCACCGTATGTCCCGCCAATATGAATGTTGATAACACTCCTGTCCTCTACTCCCATCGCTTTAAGCATTTTATAATGATACTCCATATCAATTACAGCATTTTTGGTCACTTCCGCTCTTGGGGAAGTAAACAGGGTGTACTGGTTTGGATGGAAGCTGACCCTTAACCCATGGTCTTTCACAAGCTGCCCGACTTGGGCAAATTCCTTTGCGAAGGGAGTTACAAAATCCCACATGACATCAGGGTGGGTGGCTAACGGAACGATAGAACTCGACATTCGGTATAACATGATTTCATGTCCGATATTGTAGTGGAGTGCTCTTATTGTATTTGCGAGGTTTGTCCTCGTAATTTCACAAAGCTTTCTTTGCCGTTCTTCTTCAGGCAGTTCACTGTACCTGGCATAGGTCATTGTTTTGGAGGGAGAGGCGTCCCAAAGATTAGTCGCAGTAGAAACATAGCCAAATCTGAATTTCATCTTCTTTCTCCTTTCCCTTAATAAAGGCGCTTCAAAGCAAGGGTGCGAAAATACGAGCAATATATTCAAGCACCACAGTCTTAGCTTTAGGCTTCAGCAAAAATTGAAGAGTGTACTCCTCTGAAAGAGAAAGGTCTTCTCGAACAATGCTGTTCATCTTTGTTATGAAGTTAGAATCAAAAACACAGCAAACTAATTCATGATTTAAAAAGATACTTCTCTTATCAAAATTAGGAGTACCGATAAAGCAAATTTCATCATCTGCTGTAATTATCTTACCATGAAAAAAACCGTGTTTATAATGATAAGCCTTTGCCCCGCGCTTTAACAAGGTGCGCAAATAGCGGAAAGAAGCCTCCTTTACTAAAGGATGATCTGGTTTAGTCGGCAAAAGCAAGGTAATTGCCACATTCCTGTCTTGTGCCATGCTAAGCTCTTCCATAATCCTTTTGCTAGGGATAAAATAAGGAGTTCCAATAAATAGTGTTTTTCTAGTGTTTCGGATAAGACCGCATAAAACATCCTCTAGATAGACACCTTGTGTCGGAATGAATTGATGGCGAGAACTGCCCTCTGGCTGCTCAGGGAAATAGACAGAGTTCTGGAGCAGGTTTGTTTTTGTAGCGGTTGACCAATCAAGCAAAAATTCCCGCTGCAGATCTTCAACGCCCTCACCTGACATTTTTAAATGATAGTCCCTCCATGGACTTAATTTTAAGTTGCCGTGAATATAATCCTTTCCAATATTAAAGCCGCCCACATAGCCGATTTTTCCATCGATGATGGTGATTTTTCGGTGATTTCTGACTTGCAGGGAATAAAATAATGGCATTTTAGGTGTATTGCAGTAGGAGAATTGCACTCCAGCTTCTTTTAATTTATTTCGAATTTTTTTGCGTATTTGAAAGCTTCCGAGCCAATCAAGCAGCAGTCTTACTTCTACTCCTTCTTGAGACTTTTGTTCAAGAATAGACAAGAACTGATTGCTGATTGTATCAGCCTTAACGGTATAAAATAATATATGTATATGTTTCTCTGCTTTTTCAAGCTCACGGAAAAAGTCTGGGAAAAGGTCCTTCCCAT
>JAPSHL010000199.1 GCA_031179905.1 Bacillus sp. (in: firmicutes)
GGACGGCATATTGCAGAAAACCAAGCCAATAAGATCCGACAATCCGGAATAAGGAAATGGAGCGAACGAGATGGCCGGCAAAATATGAATACGCTACAAGGAGCAGGAAAGCTGTCAAAATAGGGACATAAACATTCGGTAGCAATGCTTCAAGCCATGTGAAAATATTCCAGCCAATATATAAAATAATCAAATTGTAAAGTAGAAACACGAGTGAAATCTGTAATATTAGTTTTATTTTTCCCATCAGACCTCGAAACTCCAATCATTTATTTTATAAGTACATAAAAACGTGAAATCGAGGATTTCACGTTTTTAATCATTTTTCCTATTATAATCAGCAAACATCCACTTCAAACTGACTTACAGGCCACCAGAAGAATCCATCTTTTTCAAGGAGCTCATCCGCTTCTTTAGGACCCATGCTGCCAGCGGCATAGTTAGGGAAATTTTCTGCAGGAGTAGTTGCCCATGCTTGGGAAATCTTATCCACATAGCTCCAGGACAGTGCCACTTCATCCCAGTGAGTAAAGTTTGTTGCATCACCATGAATGCTGTCATCAATCAGCTTTTCATACGCTTCTGGCGTATTAATGCTTGCGATGCCTGTGTTAGCATAGCTTAACTTGATTGGTGTAGCTTCCATGTTTTGGCCGGCTTTTTTTGCATTTAAGTGCAATGTAATACCTTCTTCCGGCTGGATATGGATAACAAGCAAATTTGGCGTTAAGGCTTGATCTGGTCTGTCATAAAGATTCATCGGGATATCTTTAAATTGAACAACAATTTTTGTTGATTTCGATTCAAGGCGTTTCCCAGTGCGGATATAAAATGGTACACCAGCCCAGCGGAAGTTGTCGATCATGACTTTTCCCGCCACAAATGTTTCTGTTTGCGACTCGGGATTAACCATTTGCTCTTCTCTGTAGCTTGGAACTTCCTGATCCTCTACGATTCCTTTTCCATATTGACCTCTGACGAAATAATCCCTTACAGCGTCCCCTTCAACAGGTCTCATCGCACGGAATACTTTAACTTTTTCAGAACGGATTTCATCTGGTGTCAGACGAATCGGCGGCTCCATTGCAAGCAAGGCAACCATTTGCAACATATGGTTTTGCACCATATCGCGGAGGGCGCCGCTTGTTTCGTAGTATCTTCCTCTTTCTTCCACACCTAACACTTCACTCGAAGTGACTTGAATATTACTGATATAGCGATTATTCCAAAGATTTTCAAAAATAGCATTAGAAAAACGAATTGTTTCAATATTTTGAACCATTGCTTTACCAAGATAGTGGTCAATACGATATACTTCATTTTCTGCAAAAGCAGTACGAATTTGTTGATTCAGTTCTTTTGCTGATTCTAAATCGTGGCCAAACGGTTTCTCGATGATCAGGCGTTTAAAGCCAGAAACATCTGTCAAACCATCCTCTTTAAGATGTATCGCAATTGGACCGAAGAATTCAGGTGCCATCGCTAAATAGAACACTCTGTTTCCGCCCAAATTATATTTATTATCCAAGTCGTCCGCAATGTTTTTTAAAGCAGCATAGGAACTAGAATCAGCCACATCATGTGAATGGTAGCAGAAGTGGGAAGCAAATGCTTCTAAATCCTTGCTGCCATCGATTGCTTCAGCGACGGAGTTTTGTACATTTTGTTTGAATTGCTCATCTGTTAAAGTTCTTCTTCCAACGCCGACTACAGCAAAACGGGAAAGTTTGCCTTTTTGGTATAGGCGGTAAAGGGAAGGGAACAGCTTTCTGTTTGCCAAATCTCCAGTTGCCCCAAAAATCATGATTAACGCAGTAGAATGTTGATTTTGATTCACGTACATGGACCTCTTTTCTATATATATGTATGAACTTTCAAAACTTTGTATCCCCAATGTTGTTGTCAAGCCCGTAATCATAAGTCTTAACAGGCTATGCATCTTTACAGATATAGAATTTTATCTGACTAAAGTTAATTTAGCAAATATTATGTTTGAATATTTGAAAATTTCCAATAAGGAAGCAGCCTAATATTCCATATCTGAAAAATATGTTGTCTTTTTAGATATTACATGATAATAGGGAAACTTACTAGGAAAAAGTTTTAATATATTTGGATTAGGGCATTTTTTGCCGTATACTGCTATTAGTATCGATTTTTTTGTGCAATTTATCCAATAGGTACATGAATCTTTATAAAAGGGAAAAAGAGAATAAGAGAAAGAAGTGACTTGAATATGCAGCTTACATTTTTGGGCACAGGAGCTGGCATCCCAGCTAAAGCAAGAAATGTGACGAGCATTGCATTGAAACTGCTCGAGGAAACAGGAAGCATTTGGCTGTTTGACTGTGGGGAAGCGACACAGCATCAAATTTTACATACAAACATAAAGCCAAGAAGAATAGATAAAGTGTTTATTACCCATCTTCACGGCGATCATTTATATGGTTTACCAGGCTTTTTAGCAAGCAGATCCTTCCAAGGAGGAGAAACGCCTCTTACTGTTTATGGCCCAAAAGGGATTGCCGATTATATTGCGGTAAGCCTGAAGGTTAGTCAAACATACTTGAAATATGTTTTAAATGTAGTGGAAATAGAAGATGGCATTATTTTAGATGAAGATAAATTTTATGTCGAAGCGAAGATGTTAGAGCACGGGGTGCAAAGCTTTGGCTATCGAGTTGTCGAAAAAGACAAGCCTGGAGTACTTCAAACAGAAAAACTGGCAGAAATAGGAGTAAAACCCGGACCAATATATAAAGAAATAAAAGCAGGCCGCCAAGTTACACTTGAAAATGGGACAGTGATTGACGGTAAGGACTATGTCGGTCCTAGCATAAAAGGAAGAATAGTTACAATTTTAGGTGATACAAGAAGCTGTAAAGCGGCGGTAGAGCTTGCCAGTAGGGCTGATGTTCTTGTGCATGAAGCAACTTTCGCAGAGAGTGAAGCGGAAATAGCGCAAGAATACTATCATTCGACAACAGCACAAGCAGCTGAAAACGCAAAGGCGGCAGGAGCGAATTTTTTGATTATTACTCATATAAGTGCAAGATATGATTCAGCTGACAGTCTCCTTGAAGAGGCAAAAAAAATATTTCCTGCCTCCTCTGCAGCAGAGGACTTTAAGGAATACAATATATTGGCTTCGAAACAAGTGAGTCATAATGAACAATAAACTGGTGATAAAAGAGGTGATAGGATGAAAAGCTTACAAGGCAGAAATATCGTTATAACTGGTGCGTCGTCGGGAATTGGTGAAAGGCTTGCAGCTAATGCAGCAGCACTTGGAGCAAGGCCGATCCTAATTGCTCGGACAGAAGATAAGCTCCAAAAGATTGCGGCAAAGATCCAAAGTGAAACAGCAGTAAATCCATTGTATTTTGCATTGGATGTAAGCGATCATGATAAAGTTCATGAAGTGTTTGCTGAAATTTATGCACAGGTCGGCTTTGTTGATATTTTAGTGAACAATGCGGGGTTCGGTATTTTTGAGTACCTTCATGAAACAAGCATAGCTGATATGGAAAGAATGTTTGCTGTCAATGTAATGGGCCTGATTGCTTGTACAAAGGAAGTTTTGCCGTCGATGTTAAGTGAAAATAAAGGTCATATTATTAATATTGCCTCACAAGCAGGCAAACTTGCGACGGCCAAATCAAGCGGCTACTCGGCAACAAAGCATGCAGTGTTAGGCTTAACTAACAGCTTGCGTATGGAGGTTGCTAAAACAAGCATTAACGTATCTGCTGTCAATCCAGGACCAATTGACACGAATTTTTTTGAGATAGCTGATAAGTCTGGCAACTATGTTAAGAATGTCGAGAAATTTATGCTTTCTACAGATTACGTTGCTGACAAGATCACCGCGCTTCTACTAAAACCGAAGAGAGAGCTGAATTTGCCGAAATGGATGAATGCAGGCAGTATTCTATATAATTTATTTCCGCGTATTGCTGACAGAATCATGGGCGGGATGCTGGACAAAAAATAATCTCTGCTAAAAATAGGGGCGAGCTGTCAATTTTAGCCGTATACTGTGTTCTGGACTAATTTATGCAGGCTATTCAAAGTTGTTCTGCCTTATATGGCAGTGATTTTTATCATCTTTTAAATAGGAGCTGTTTATCCAATTATTGTGCTTAGTCCTTTTTTAGAGTTAAATGGTAGTATCCTACTAGAAATTATTATATACTAGTTGCAAATATAAGGGAAAAGATCGAAAGGTTCCATAAAGGAAGTTTGTGGTCAGAAAGAGGGATGAAGATGGAAAAAGCTACATTTGCAGGCGGATGTTTTTGGTGTATGGTAACGCCTTTTGAAGAGCTTCCGGGTATTGGGGGCATCGTGTCAGGATATTCAGGAGGACATGTCGAAAATCCTACATATGAACAAGTGAAAACAGGAAGTACTGGGCATGCGGAAGTAGTGCAAATTACGTTTGATCCAGAAGTTTTTCCGTATGAGAGGCTGCTTGAGCTTTATTGGCAGCAAATCGATCCGACAGACAGCGGCGGACAGTTCCAAGATAGAGGTTCCCAATACCGGACGGCTATTTACTATCATAATGAAAAACAAAAACAGTTGGCGGAGGACTCTAAAAAGGCAATTGCAAACAGCGGCCGTTTTAAAAAGCCGATTGTGACTGAAATAGAGCCTGCAGCAACCTTTTATCCTGCTGAGGACTATCATCAAGATTATCATAAGAAAAATAAACAGCATTATAAAGAAGACAGAGAAAAGTCTGGAAGAGACGAATATATTAACGAACACTGGAAATAAACAATCAGCCATGCAAAGAGGAGTTTGCATGGCATTTTTTTGCTTATAATGATTTCCCCGTTCATAATCCAAGCTGCCCCTTAGCTGGAGTATATACATTCAACTGCATCATAGTGCTCACTTCCAAGCGTAATTACCGACTGTATAGTCCCCAAGTAAAAAATCATTTCCGGAAACTATTTGTCCGTTAGCCAAATATGCTTCTGCCTCGCTGTTTTCTATCACTCGTGAGTAATCTGTTAATGTTTTGTCGACTTTTTTGCTCGAATGAATGGCGAGGGGGCCGCGGTAATTTGTTTTTCACAACCTTGTCTCAAATTTAAATTTACACAGCACAAATAAATTTGCCCAAGGCTGAATCATGGATAGAATTTTCATTAAGGTTCACAATCTTCGCGTTTAGGAATAAAAGTT
Source organism: Bacillus sp. (in: firmicutes) (assembly GCA_031179905.1). GTDB lineage: Bacteria > Bacillota > Bacilli > Bacillales > Cytobacillaceae > Niallia. The sequence goes on from JAPSHL010000199.1 coordinate 5,197, forward strand.
TAGTATCACTGAATGACGTATTCCTGTAAAAAATCATCAACTGCTTTTTCGTATTCTTCTTTATTTTCATTATAGCTTTGTGCATGAAACCCATTTAATGCTAGAAAAAGCTTTTTAGGTCCTTTTTTCTTTTCAAAAAGCTCCTGTGTCATATGAGGCAAAATAAAGGAGTCTTTTTCGCTGTGGATAAAAAGCATCGGCTTAGCAATTTTATCAATAACTGCAATCGGTGACACTTGGCGAATGGAATATCTTTGTCTTGCCCGCAGAAATACATCGGCAATTGGCAAAAATAGCTTTCCAGGAACCTTCATTTCAGCTTTGACAAGATGGTCTAATTGTTCGGCGAAATCTGAAAAAGGACAATCAGCAATATAAAAATCAGCTCCGTCTTCCAACATCCCGGCATACAGAATCATCGTGGCTGCTCCCATCGATTCCCCGTGAATACCTAAAAGGATGTCTTGCCCTTTTTCTGCCTTTAACCAATCAACAACAGCTTTTAAGTCAAATTTCTCATAATGACCAAAGCTCGTCGTTTTTCCGCCAGACTCTCCATGTCTCCGATGATCGTAAATGACGACATTAAATCCTCTTTCAAGAAACAAGCTCATATATTTAATGGAGTTGGTTTTGCTTTCCGTGACCCCGTGGGTAATGATAATATAGCGCTTATCAGGAAATGGCTCTGCTACAATGGCTTTCAACATATATCCATATGGAGAAGGTATGTTTACTTCCCGTTTTTCCAGAGTTTCCAGAATTTCTGGCTTTAGTCTTCCAGCAGTTTTTTCCCTGTTATAGATAAATTCGTCCTCTTTTTTCTTCATATACATCAATCGGTTTGTGCAATATACACCGATAGATGAGATAAATATTAAGAATGAAAAAAAATAACGAAAAAATTTTTTCACATTCATTCCTCCGAACAAAATATTTCATTTCAAAAAACTAATATGAGTTTACCATTATTTGTTATGGAAACAAAGCGGACAAAAATATATTTTTTAAATCCTTTTTCATCTATAAAGATTAACCCTTATAGACTAGCTGTTATATTATTATAAATACACAAAAAAAGGGGAATCGATACAAATTTCTTGCAGATAGGAAAGGAAAAGGGCAAAACGGGAATAAATTACATGTGGGGCAAGGCAGCATATAATGACTATATGTATAAGCTTATTAACGAACAAACGCTCCGAAAATATGGTATGATACTTTCATCAGGTTTTGACAGAAAGGTTGATTAGTAAATGGCAGAACATCATTTTCATTTGCAGG
>JAPSHL010000200.1 GCA_031179905.1 Bacillus sp. (in: firmicutes)
TGTATTTTCATAATTTCCAAAATTGGCTGTTTTTAGTACTTATTTTAAATAATTCTTTTAAAAGTTTGAAAAATCATTGTTTTCTGAAAATAATGATCATGCGTACACCCTTGATACGCTTTCCATTATAAGTGAAGACTGTTTTAAAGTAAAGCGCTTTCACCTTTATTTTTTCTTGTTTATCAATTCTTTCATTACTCCTAATGACATGACAGAGTAATATTTATTAATAATGACACCATTCTCGTCTACAAAAAATGTAGTCGGAATTGTCATTACTTTATATCTTTCGTTTACCCTATCCTTTTCATCCAGCACGACAGGAAAGGTAATTTTCATTTTTTTTATAAATTCATCAACGTTATTCGTAGCTCCGCCATCAATATTTATTGCAAGTATCTCTATATCCTCTTTTTTTTCTTGAAAAAACTTCTCAATTTCCGGCATTTCCTGTCTGCATGGAGGACACCATGTTGCCCAGAAATTGATCATTACTTTCTTTCCTCTTAATTTAGATAGCTGGACTTCACTACCTTTTAAATCTTTTAATGTAAAGTCAGGTGCAATATTTCCTACATTGACACCAATATTTTTTTCACGGTCTTGGCCAGAAGCTTTTTGAATATCAGATAGTAAAAGGCTTACACTAACAAGGATACTTAAAAATAATATTAACTTTTTCATTAAACACCACTCCTATAACCTTTCGTATAGTTATAAGTTTTCCAATTTTTATTATAATTACGATGTTTATTTATGGAAGTACTATTTGAATGCGTAAAATTTTTTTGTTATAGAAGTAAGTGGCCAAAAGCCAACGTCTCATATCAATTATCGGCAAAAAAAATAGCATCGTAATTGTTTCGAATATTAGCAAAACTTATAGCAAATATTAAAAAACAGCCTTTAAAGGCTGTTTCGTTATCATCTAATTAAAATCAGTCTTGCTCTTTCTCTAAAATTTTTCCTGTTTCAGCTGATATAGACAGCTCTGTTTCTGCGCCATCCTTTGCAGTCACTTCTAAGTCATAAACTAATTGTGCATTATCATCGTCCAATTCAAATTCTGTAATCGTACCTTCTGCTTCTTTTAATGCTATCTCTCTCGCTTGTTCTTCTGTTACTTTGATTTTTTCAGCAAGCATTTCCTTTGTAATGACAGTGCCTATTTCTGAATCAACATATATATCATCTTGGTCATCTGCGAATTCTACTTGGTATACCGCTTCGCCATTTTCAGTGAATTCTTGTTCTACCTCTTCAACAGCACTGTTCTTTTCTTTTGAAGCAATTTCAGCTGCCTCTTGTTTCGATACAGCATTTTCTGTTGTAAAGCTTTTCACGATACCGCCGTTTGCATAAACATCTCTATCATCAAACAAATCATACGCTGCTGCACCGCCAAAACCGATTATCACTGCACCAATTCCGTATTTCAACCATTTTGTTTGTTTGATTTTGCTCCAAGCTTTTTTCATTGCATTCATTTGAATTCCTCCTTTTTCTTATACTTCTATCCTATCCTGAGAAAATGATAAGACTTTAGCAGAAATATGAGAAATTCATGAGAATTTCACAGGAGAGCTTTAATCATTCTCCCAATTAATTGATTCAATTTCACCTGTATAAGCGTTAATATACATTTTTACTTCTTTGTTGCTTGCAGTTTCTATTTCCAGTTCATAAACGAGTCCGAAATCATCGTCTTCTTCCAAGTCGATTTCCGTAATATCCCCTGATATTTCCTGTAAAGCAAGTTCCTCGGCTTTTTCTTTTGAGATATATTCTGTACTTCCGGATGCACTGTCTTCCGTAATTTCTCCAGATTGCCTGTTAAGCAAATATGCTGTGTCTTTAGCATCTGCTTTTATAATAAATGAATAATAAGGCGTACTGTCTTGACTTGTTTCCTCTATTGTTAATAAATCGCCATTTATTTGATCTTGAATCAGCTTTTTTGCTTCTTCTTCTTGTATGAGACTTGCTGCTTGAGTATTGTCCTTCACAGATTGCCGGGATAATGACACAACTTTGCTCGTCTTTTTATTGAGTTCTATATTATACACACCAGTATCATTTTCGAACTCAATGTAAAACGTAACTCCAGACTCGCCCTCCTTTTGCGATATGCTGGAGATGGTTCCTCCATAATTTGTCCGTACAAAATCCTTTGCATCTTCCTCACTCATTGAATTACTGTTATCGGCAAAATAGACAAAATAACCAAAAGTAACTAGTGCTATGATTAGGACGAAGATGCTTATTATTATTATTAATTTCTTTTTGTGCATTATCTGTCCACCGCCTTTTGTCCGACCGGAAAAACACAAATAAACACAGTACCTTTTCCTAGCTCACTTTTCACTTCAATCGTCCCATTATGAGCATTCATTATTTGTTTTGCGATTGACAATCCTAGACCAACTCCGCCTGTATCTCGATTTCTCGACATATCTGCTCGATAGAAGCGGTCAAATATCAACGGCTGCTGTTCATCGGAAATACCGATTCCATCGTCCTCAACTTTTAAAATGATAGCCTCTCGTGAACTATTTATATCCAGTTTCACTAAATTCGCGCCATATTTAAAGGCATTATCAAGGAGAATAAGGAGAAGCTGCTTTATTTTTTGGCTATCGCCGTTTACCATAACTGATCTGCCTTCGTCTTCTACAATAATGGTTCTGCCTGTTGCCATTTCCATATTCTTTGCCGTCTGACTGGAAAGTTTGCATAAATCTAATTCTTCTAGATGTAAGACGAGCTGATCATCGGCTTTGGCCAATTCGAGCATTTCATTGGTCATTTCCTTCATTCGCACAGCTTCGGACAGAATTGCTTCAATTCCTTCCTCCAACGCATCCGGCTTATTCTTTCCCCACCGCTTCAGCATGCTCGCATAGCTTTCAATAACAGTAAGGGGTGTTTTCAATTCGTGTGAGGCATCATACACAAACTGCTTTTGCTTGTCATATTGCGATTCTAAAATCGATATCATTCTGTTAAAAGTGTTTCCTAGCTGATATAATTCATCTTTGCTTCTTTCTTGCAGATCAAGCTTTTGAAAATTCCCTTTCACCTGAATATCTTCCATTGTTTTGATAAGTGACTGGATTGGCGTCAAGATGAAGCTTGAAAGCAATCTTCCTGCCATAAAAGTCGGTAAAATAACAAGAATAGTCCCAATTATTAAAATCAGCCTTAAAACTTCCAATATACGTAATGAGCTATCAATATTTTCAGCCATTTCAAGCTTCACCACACTGCCATCGTTCCAAATGACCGGAAGAGATGCAACTGCAAACGAGCTTCCTGCCTGTTTAATTACTTCTTCCGTTTGGCTGTCTGAAAAAGAGTGGTCGATTTCGGCATAACTGGAATCTTTCGTACTTGTAAAAATTACCGAATTGTTTGTATCTATGGCACGAATCATCCCCTCAGCCGGTACGAATGCACGCAGGAGAGTATTCTTATTCGTTTCTGTTGTGGCACTATCAAGATTTCCTACTGCTTGCATCAGTTTTCCTGCCGTTTCGTTAACTTCATTTTTCAGTATCTCTTTCTGAAAAACAAAGTAGATTGTTGTATTAAGAAAGATCATCATCATAATAAGCAGCAATGTGGAAAAAACCTGGATTCTTGTTCTGACTCTCATATAGAAGAATCCTTAATAACATAGCCAACTCCGCGTATTGTTTGAATGAGCTGACTATTAAATTGATAATCAACTTTCTTGCGCAAATATCTGATGTAAACGTCGACCACATTCGTATCTGCCATAAAATCATAGCCCCATACATGATTAAGAATCTGTTCCCTGCTCAACACAATATTTTTATTTTCCATTAAATACAGCAGCAGCTCAAATTCTCTTGGCGTTAATTCGATATCAACATCTGCTCGCTTTACTGAGTAAGACTTTACAAATACCTTTAAGTCGTCCACTTGCAGGATTTTTTCCTGTTCTTGTTTCCATTGCAATTTGCTGACCCGAAGGCTCGCCCGGATTCGGGCGAGCAGCTCTTCAATTTGGAAGGGCTTTGTCATATAGTCGTTTGCACCTAGATCAAGTCCAGAAACTTTATCAGGAATCGAATCTCTTGCAGTCAAAAGAATGACCGGAACATGAACAGATGCATTGCGGATTCTTCTCAAAATCTCCAACCCACTTAATTCTGGCAGCATCACATCAAGCAAAACGAGACTCCATCCTCCCTCAAGCACTTTTTCTAACCCTTTTTCGCCAGTATGTACAGCGTGAACTTCATAGCCTTCATATTCGAGTTCCATTGTAATGATTCTCGCTATTTTCTGCTCATCCTCAATTACAAGGATTTTATCCTTAGTCAAATTCTCTCAACTCCCTATTCTTTCTTTATTACTTTGATATTATCGTAAACAAAGATATAAAAAAAGAACTTGCCTGGATAATTTGATTTCTGCAATCAAATTAAACAAGCAAGTTCTATCTTTTTTAAGAATTATTATTTTGATAATTCTTCTGTTAATACTGGAACGATTTGTTTTTTGCGTGATACAACACCTTTAAGAAGGGCTGTGTTATTTTCCAGTTTAACACCGAATGCTGCTTCTACTGCACTTGCTTTCGTACCAAGCGCAAGGGCAACTGAATCATTGTTTAGAATATCAGTCACAACAAGCAAGAATAAATCAAGTCCTTTGTCAGCAATCACTTTATTCAATGCTTCTTCTAATTCCGCTTGTTTAGCAAGTACATCATTTGTGTCAACTGCGTTAACTTGGGCAACTTCGACTTTAAAGTCTCCCATTGGGAATTCTTTCGCATCAAGGCTGATTAATTGCTCCACTGTTTTGTCACTTAAATCGGCACCAGCTTTAAGCATGTCCAATCCATATTGGTCTAAGTTAATTCCAGCGATTTCAGCAAGCTCTTGTGCTGCTTTAACATCCTGCTCTGTGCAAGTAGGAGATTTAAACAATAATGAATCGGAAATGATTGCTGATACCATAAGTCCAGCAATGTCTTTTTTAATTTCAACATTGTTCTCTTTGTAAAGCTTGTTAAGAATCGTTGCTGTACAGCCAACTGGCTCAGCGCGATAGTAAACAGGATCGCTTGTTTCGAAATTTGCAATACGGTGGTGGTCGATAACTTCAAGAACAGTAACCTCTTTAATATCTTCCACACTTTGCTGGAATTCGTTGTGATCAACAAGAATAACAGAATCTGTTTCCTCTGAAGCCTTTTGTATGTATCTTGGAGCTTCTGATTTGAAGAAGTCTAGAGCGAATTGTGTTTCGCCGTTGATTTCTCCAAGACGGACAGCTTCCGCTTCAACTCCTAGAGCCTTTTTCAATTCTGCATAGGCGATAGCAGAACAAATCGTATCCGTATCTGGATTTTTATGACCAAAAACTAAAACTTTTCCCATTCTTTAATTCTCCTTGTAACTGAAATTGATATAGATAAACAACATATTCCCCTTATTTATCCAATGTATTTATTGTATCATATCGCTAGCAAAAATAAAGATTCGTTAGCCAAAATCTCCTTCTTATTTTATCGGAATTATGCTTTTTCATAATGACTACTCACATGGACATAAAAAGAGAGGACATGAAGTCCTCTCTTCCTCTATTAACCTATTAGAATTTAAATTGATAGTTTTCGATTTCCCAAGCATGGATTTTTGTACGGTAGTTATCCCACTCTTCTTTTTTCGCTGCAACGTACTCATAGAATACGTGCTCTCCAAGTGTTTTAAGACCGATTTCTCCTGCTTCAAGCTCAGCAACAGCAGCTTCTAGGCCGCCTGGCAGGCTGTCGATGCCCAATTCTTCACGGCGTGCATCTGTCATATGGAAGATATCTTCATTAACAGGTGCTGGTGCTTGCAAGCCTTTTTCCACTCCATCTAAACCTGCGGACGCTATTACCGCGAATGTCAAGTATGGGTTTGATGCTGGATCTGGACAACGTAATTCTACACGAGTCGCCATCCCTTTTTTCGCAGGAATACGAATTAATGCAGAACGGTTAGAAGCAGACCATGCAAGGTATACTGGTGCTTCATACCCTGGAACTAATCGTTTGTAAGAGTTTACTAGCGGGTTTGTGATTGCTACGAAACTCTTAACATTTTCAAGGATACCAGCGATGAAAGAGTATGCTTCGCTTGAAAGTTGCAATTCATCTGACTCATCGAAGAAAATGTTTTCTCCATTTTTGAAGAATGACATGTTAACATGCATTCCAGATCCGTTGATTCCAAATACAGGCTTAGGCATGAAAGTTGCATGTAAACCATATTGTGCTGCGATAGTTTTAACTACCCATTTATAAGTAGTCGCAAGGTCTGCAGCTCCTAGAGCATCTGCATATTTAAAGTTAATTTCATGTTGGCCTTCTGCCACTTCATGGTGCAATGCTTCAATAGTGAAGCCCATTGCTCTCAACGTTTTAAAGATTTCAA
>JAPSHL010000370.1 GCA_031179905.1 Bacillus sp. (in: firmicutes)
ATAATCCCGCTCCGTATCTCGAGCTATTCTTTCCACATCTTGACCAGTTCTGTCTGCCATGATTGTGTTAATTTGCTCGCGCAGTTTAAGGATTCTTTTAGCTGTTATCTCGATTTCCGTTGCTTGGCCTCGCGCACCGCCTAATGGTTGATGGATCATTATTTCACTGTTCGGTAATGCGTATCTTTTGCCTTTCGTACCTGCAAGCAGCAGCAATGCTCCAAACGAACCAGCCATGCCTGTGCAAATCGTGCGGACATCCGGTTTAATATACTGCATCGTATCGAATATCGCAAAGCCTGCAGTAGTGGAGCCTCCAGGTGAGTTAATATAAATGGAAATATCTTTATCAGGGTCTTCCGCAGCTAAAAATAACAGCTGAGCCACAATATTGTTCGCAACATGGTCGTTAATTTCATCTCCAAGCATGATAATGCGATCCTTCAAAAGCCTTGAATAAATATCGTAGGACCGTTCTCCCCCGCTTGACTGTTCAATTACATATGGAATAGCATTCATTTTTTTTACCCCCTTCTTCTTTTACTATGCTGCCATTTGCAGTATTGGACCAGTACTCTGCCGCTTTGATCGATGTTGATGTATGTCTTGAGCTGCAAGGAACTCTTTAATCAGAATAGCCGGATTTTGCTGCTTTAGTGTTTCATAGTAAAGAGCACTCGCTTGCCTTGTGCCGATACTTACATCATTTCTACTTCGCTGTTTATGCAATTGATTCCTGGCCCTGAACAAAATCGACTTTATTCCTGTTTCAGTCATATGCAATACTTCTGCCGCTTCTTTTATGCGATAGTCAAACCCTTCAATTAGCAAAAAAACAACTGCTTGCTTATCAGTAAGGTTTTCAGCCAATAACTCAGCAAGCATCATCCATTCTGCAGCAGATCTATTTTCCACGCTGTCTGTTTCATGTAAGTGTGTTTGTTCTTGCTTTTTTTTTCGAAGTGTATCAACCCAGCGATTTTGCACAATTTTCTTTAAAAGTGCTGCCGTTATATCCTGTTCACTGTATGATTCGATTGCCTTTATGAAGGCATCATGAATGATATCTTCTTTTTCCCAATTATTCATCGAGAGATATTGGCAGTATTTATTTAAGCTTTCGTAATGCTTTTGAAGATTGCTGTCACGCCATTTCTTTAACTGTTGCTTGCTCATACTTAATCCCCCCTTTTTTCAGGTGTCATACTTAGAACGGTTGAGCTGGCAAAAAAGATACGGGGCAAAAAAATTTTCTTTTTTGAAAGCTTTTTGCTTTTTATATATTATAACGCTGTGACACTCTTCTTGCTAAAAACAGGTATTTATAACAACTTTATTTGTTGTATTATAAGATAAGATTATGCCTAATATCAGTGCGTAAAAGAACATAACAATCACCTCATTTGAAAGTGAGCAATGTACATGAAGTTAAAGGATTATTTGCAAGAAAAGTTTCCATCTCTCGAATTAATTCCAAGTATTTATTATCAATGGGATATCGGGATTCACTTTACTCTTGGAGAAAACATCTATCAATTAAAAGATAATGGTGAATTGAATCTTCAAAGATTTCAAGTTATTTATAAACAAACCTCACAGATTTTCAATGAATTATTCGGCCAAAATGATGAATTGTTCCTTGTCACCA
>JAPSHL010000201.1 GCA_031179905.1 Bacillus sp. (in: firmicutes)
ATAACGAAAGTTATAAAAACGATTATTGTTGACGTTTTGTTTGTTCAGTTTTCAAAGAGCAATTTAATGTTGCTATCAGAAGCAACTTTTATATACTATCATTTATTAATAATGTTGTCAACGCACAATTTATATTAATTAAAATATATTTAATTGCTTGCTGCGACTTTTATTATAATATCAGTATGTCAACTCCCAGTCAACACCTTTTTAGCGTTTTATAAAAAAATATTTAACATGAAAGCTAGTAAAATAAAAAACAGCCAACCAAAAGTCAATTGGCCAACTGCTCTTTTACTACCTGTCCTTATAATATATATTGCTGAATTGCTACAAGTGCCACAACACCAGGTATACCTAGAATTCCAGAAACGGTAGATGTCGCAATATTGATAGGTACATGTATACCGTACTTTGTCCCAACTGCATTGAGAAAAAAAAGGAACAGAGCACCAATTACAATTTTAATCAATCCTTGTCCTACAATACGCAATGGTTTAATGGGAGCGCCTATTATCAGAAGAAGGACAATTAAACAGCTGACAATAGATATAATCACGACTGGGCTCAAAAACAAAACCTCCCTAGTTCTTTTTGTATTAAAAGGTATGTCCAGCTACCATAAAAAAGAACTAGGGAGTACTATCTATTATTTCATTAAGCTAATATTTCTCTCTTTCGCTTCTTTAAAAAGAAAGAAATACTTTGCTTCAGTCAGTTTGGCAGCACAAAGGACCTCATCAGATGGGTCAAAGCTTTTTTCTAGTATCGACTTTTCTTTAAGCCAATTTTGTTTCATATCATGAAACTGAACTAGTAATTTTTCATCGAACTCTTTTCTCAACTTTCCTTTTCGGCGAAAAAGCATGCTGTTTATCCTCCCTCTGCTTATACTTCTCTTCTGCCCTCAAGTGCTTTAGATAAAGTAACCTCATCTGCATATTCCAGATCTCCACCAACAGGCAAACCATGAGCTATCCTCGTAATCTTAATTCCTGATGGTTTCAACAGACGGGAGATATACATCGCTGTAGCTTCTCCCTCTATATTCGGATTAGTCGCCATAATTACCTCTTCTACATCACTTTCCTGCAAACGCTTGATCAGGGATGGAACATTTATATCCTCCGGACCAATCCCATCCATTGGAGAGATAGCGCCATGCAAAACGTGATACAGCCCGTCAAATTCTTTCATCTTTTCCATAGCGATGACATCTTTCGGGTCTTGCACTACACAAATGATTTTACGATTCCTTCTTGTATCCTCGCATATATAGCAAGGATCCTGATCTGTTATATGACCGCATACGGAACAATAAGTTAAATTTCTTTTTGCATTGACTAGTGCTTTTGCGAAATCTAATACAGTATCTTCTTTCATATTCAATACAAAAAATGCCAGTCGAGCAGCCGTTTTCGGGCCGATTCCTGGCAATTTCATAAAGCTATCAATCAGCTTTGATATTGGTTCAGGATAATGCATGGAACTCCCCCTTAGAACATTCCAGGAAGATTAAGTCCTTTTGTAAATTGCCCCATTGTTGAGTTTGTTAGCTCATCCGCTTTTTTAAGTGCATCATTTGTAGCTGCAAGCACAAGATCTTGGAGCATTTCTACATCTTCTGGATCTACAACTTCTTCCTTAATTACAACGTCCACTATTTCTTTATGTCCTGTTACAACAACTGTCACCATTCCGCCGCCAGCAGAACCTTCAATTCTTTTTTCTCCAAGTTCCTCTTGAGCTTCCGCCATTTTCTTTTGCATTTTTTGCATTTGTTTCATCATATTTTGCATATTACCCATTCCGCGCATAAGAATTCCTCCATTTATTATTAAAGTTATTTATTCCTTTTGCATATTTTATATGATATGCAAATTTCTCCTACCGTTCAACAATCAATCCTTCACTTCAAGCAATTCCTCACCAAATAGTTTTTTTGCCTCAGCAACAACTGGATCATCTGCCTGACTTCCCTCATCTTCATCATTTGATCCTGAGTGATGGGAACTGTTCAGGAATTCTTCTCTTATTTTTAGCCACTGTTCCTCAGGGACTCCTACTAATTTATACCTTTTGCCTATCAGCTGCTGAAGAGATGACGTTATTGTCTCTATAAATTTAACATTATCTAATGCCATTTGACAGTGGATTTCATATTTAAATTTGATTACGATTGAATCCGTGGATGCGGCAACAGGTTCTGCTTCATTTAAAAGGGCAGCTTGAGATCTCATCTGGTTTTTCACCAGTTGTCCAAGCATATTTCCCCAATTACTTTTAATATTTTGGAGTTCTTGCTTTGTTGCCTGTTTAAGTATTTCATTAATCTTACCAGTAGGTGCTTGAAATCCTTTACGATTTGTTCTCACCTTTTTCTGAGGTGCTGCTTCCTCAGTTGAATTCGTTATACCTGACTGTCTAATTCTTGCAAGTTCTTCTTCGAGACTGTTTATCTTAGAAATAAGTCCTTGTATTTCCTTACTCGAAGGAGCGTCAGCACTATGTGGTTGTGATGAAACAGCCATTTGACACAGCTTCACAACCGCTACTTCTAAAAATATCCTAGGGTGATTAGTCCAGCGCATATCCTGCTGTGTCTTGTTCAACAAACTGATCAATTCATATATCTGTTCCTGTTCATACGATTCAGCCAAGCTTTTGAACTCATCATCAAGCATAACACGCTCTAATGACTCCTCTAAATTTGGCGCTGTCTTGTATAAGAGCATATCTCTGTAAAAGAAGATAAAGTCTTCAATAAACCTTGAAGGATCCTTCCCTGAAAACAGGAGCTCATCTAATGATTGAAGACCCTTAACAGTATCCCTTTCATGGACTGCTTTTGCCAGATCATTGAGAAACCCTTGGGAAACAGCCCCCGTAACCGTAAGCGCATCTTCAACAGTGACACTTTCCTGACTGTAGGAGATTGCCTGATCTAGTAGGCTCAATGCATCCCGCATTCCACCGTCAGCCGCTCTTGCTATCATCTGCAGCGCTTTATCGTCGCACGAAATATCCGATTCATCTATAATTAGCCTCATTCTCTTTACAATTGACGGGGCTGTAATTCGCCTAAAGTCAAAGCGTTGACATCTAGAGATAATCGTTAGCGGAATTTTATGCGGTTCTGTAGTAGCCAATATGAAGATAACATGCTTTGGAGGTTCCTCAAGAGTTTTCAGCAAAGCGTTGAATGCACCAATAGAGAGCATATGCACCTCATCTATTATATAAACTTTATATGGGACAGAGCTTGGAGCATATTTAACTTTATCCCTTATATCCCTTATCTCCTCTACTCCATTATTCGAAGCTGCATCTATCTCTATCACATCTGGAATGGAACCGTCTGTAATTCCTTTACAAGCGGCACATTCGTTACAAGGCTCACTGATTGGAGCTCGTTCACAGTTTACTGCTTTTGCGAGAATTTTTGCCGCACTTGTTTTACCAGTACCCCTTGGCCCAGAGAACAAATATGCATGAGTTGTTTTTTGCTGAAGAAGGGCATTCTGGAGTGTTTTCGTTATATGTTCCTGACCTACCACATCAATAAACTGCTGCGGTCTCCATACTCGGTATAATGCTTGATAATTCATAGTTCGCCCTCCTTTCTATCTGCTCTCATTATTATATCTTATCTATATATATTTTTACATTAAAACAATGGCTATTCTTTCACGGTGTTGTTATGTATTCATAAACAAATAGCCCAAACAATTAAAAAGACCCACTCTTTTATAAGAATGAGTCTTTATTATTATAAAATTAAACTGCCGTGCACCTTTCGTCGACTAGCACCCATAAGCGTTACTTAAGCAGTTAGCTCAGTCCAGGCAACCCTGCGGCACATGGGGGTGTCCACTTAATGCTGCTTCCTTCCGGACCTGACATGGTTCATGGATTCCCATTGCGCAGGACCCGGACGTCAACACCACTTGCTTAAGGCAGACCCTACAGGATACTAGCCTCAGAAAGGAATTCAGCCTCGCTAGAGCGGATTGCGAGTACAGGGCACCGCTACCTCCCCGCTTAGCACGACAAACTTGATACCAATTTTTAATGTGTCATCTTGGACACAAACTAAGTATACTTATATTTAAACAAAAAAGCAATAATTATAAGCTGTTAATTTTTGTAATATCTTTTTCAACTCTCATTTTCTTATCTGCTTTTTTCTTCACACGTAATTCACGGAAGAAGTTCGTCAAGAGCTCTCCAGTTTCTTCCTCAAGCACTCCTGGCATTAGCTCACATTGATGGTTAAAACGGTCATCTTGAAGAAGATTCATAAAGGTGCCTGCACACCCTCCCTTTGGATCACTTGCGCCATATACTACTTTTTTAATTCTGGAAAGTAGGATAGCACCAGAACACATCGCACACGGTTCTAATGTGACATAGAGCACTGCATTGTCCAATCTCCAGCTTCCAATTTCCTTACATGCCGTATCTATTGCCAAAAGCTCAGCATGAGCGATTGCTGTCTGCTCCGACTCGCGCAAGTTATGAGCCTTTGCAATAACCTTTCCATCAACCACGACAACTGCTCCTATCGGCACTTCTCCTATACTGCCTGCTTTCTTTGCTTCCTCTATAGCAATCTTCATGAAATACATATCATTCTTTTCTATTTCCATTTATTCATCACCCTGTGCTTACTGTCGTTTTTTTACAATTGTAATTTATTTTCATATAGTTACTTAAACTAATAACGTCATTCTTTTCCATCCTAATTAAAGAGAGGTAAACCCATGAGTACTTCATCAAAGGCGCTTTTAATAATTGATATGATTAATGATTTTCAATTTCAGCATGGATCAACCCTTGCTGAAAAAGCTTCTGTAATCACAGAAAACATTCTCGCTTTAAAAAACTACTGCTATGAATCCAAAATACCTGTGATATATATTAATGATCATTATAGCTTATGGAAGGCAGACTTACACAGTATCATTGAACATTGCTCTAATAAATACAGCCTCCCTATCCTTGAGAAGCTTGCACCACTAAAGACCGATTACTTTTTAATAAAACCGAAACATTCCGCCTTTTATGGTACAGCTTTAAACACTCTTCTTCACCAGCTTAAGGTGGATGAGCTTATCCTAACCGGAATAGCAGGTAATATTTGTGTTTTGTTTACAGCTAATGATGCCTATATGCGAGAGTACTCCTTAATTGTACCTGAAAATGCAATTGCCTCTGTGGATGAGCAAGACAATATATATGCACTAACAATGATGAGGAATGTTATGAAGGCAAAAATATTCAAGTATGAAAAAAATAGTATCATGTCGTCCCCTCTATACACATAAACTGCAATAAGGCAATTTTAACAGCAGGAGGGGATTTCCCATGCAAATACATGTTGTGCAAGCAAACCAAACATTGACAGGCATTGCTCAAGCTTACGGAACTACTGCAGTTAACATAACGGAAGCTAACGATTTGCCTAACCCGAATAAACTCGTTGTAGGTCAAGCACTCGTCATTCCAATTGTCGGTCGGTTTTATTGGGTTCAGCCAGGAGACAGCTTATGGTCAATCTCAAGGAGGTTCGGCATTTCCTATCAACAGCTTGCCAGTGTTAATAGGATCTCGCCAAACAGCCCTTTAACAGTAGGCTACCGTTTATATATACCACAGCAACCTAAACGAGCAGGAGAATTCAATGCATACGTTGAACCAAGAGGAACTACTGTAGCTCCTGTTCTGGAATCTTCCGCTAGAGAAGCAGCACCATATCTAACCTATCTTGCACCATTCAGTTTTCAAGCATTAAGAGATGGCAGGCTTAAGGAGCCTTTACTTAATAATTTCCCTTCCATCGCTGCCAACAATAATAATGTGCTTATGATGGTCATTACAAACCAAGAGAATGACCAGTTTAGTGATGAGCTTGGACGGATATTGTTAAATGATCAAGGCATACAAAATACCTTCTTGAATAATATTGTGGCAACTGCAAAGAAATATGGCTTTAGAGACATCCATTTTGATTTTGAATTTTTGCGACCTGCTGATAGAGAAGCCTATAATGCATTTTTGCGCAAAGCTAAAGCTCGTTTCTCACAGGAAGGCTGGCTGCTTTCTACTGCCCTTGCCCCCAAAACAAGTGCCGGTCAAAAAGGAAAGTGGTATGAAGCTCATGACTACCGCGCTCACGGGCAAATTGTCGACTTTGTTGTAATTATGACATATGAGTGGGGCTACAGCGGCGGACCAGCAATGGCAGTTTCCCCTATTGGACCAGTGCGCAATGTACTTGAATATGCAATTACTGAGATGCCATCTAATAAAATAATGATGGGGCAAAACCTTTATGGATATGATTGGACACTTCCATTTGTACAAGGCACAGTCGCTAAAGCCTTAAGCCCTCAAAGCGCAATACAGCTGGCAGCTGACAATAATGTG
>JAPSHL010000202.1 GCA_031179905.1 Bacillus sp. (in: firmicutes)
GCAATGATTTTGTAAAAGAACGCAAGCCTGCTTTTGTAGCACTGTATATCGGTACCCAAACACCTGGTGTTAGAGACAGTCCAGAAGTGACATTCATGATTACTGCATTGTCTTTGCTGATTAAATGATCTGAAAGCAGCAGTGTCAAATGAATTGGAGCGTTTAAATTAGAAGTGATTTCTTTTTCGTAATAATCCCAAGATTCTTCCATATTTTTCAAATTGACACGCTGCTGTATGCCAGCATTGTTCACTAATACATTCAGAGAAGGATATTCCTTCGTAACCCACTGAATTAAATTTATGCGAGACTGTTCATCTGTTAAATCACAGGATTTAGTTATAAGAGCAGGATAAGATTTTTTTGCTTCCTCTAGTTTCACTTCATTTCTGCCTACAACAATGACTGTATTGCCCAGTTTCAAAAAGCGCTCTGCGAATGCTAGTCCAATACCTGAACCTCCTCCTGTAATAAGGATAGTGTTATCGGTAAGCTTCATATCTTCATACTCCTTTTATGTAAAAATGTTCTTCCAATATACTATAAAGCTTTTCCTATTTACAGCAAAAATACTTGCCTCGAACAGGGTTATTTGACCAGATGTGTGAATACATCGCAATTTATAAGAATAATTAATTTAGACACTATATCTTGTAGTTCACATAAGGCATTGCCATGATCAAAAAAGACAGTCACAGTTGCATAACAATAACCAGATTCTAAGAGAATGTATTTACTAAAAGCTTCTGCATTTAATTTACATTAATAAAGGAGAAAACTACTAAGTTGTGACTTTTGATCGTACTAAAGAATAGAAAAAGCTGCCGTGTAAAGGTTTAAAAATACAGTAATTGGGCAAAAATGAATTAATATTGATTGTTCACAAAAAAGACACATTTATAAATGTTAAGCGCTTTATAAATCTGTTATGATAAAAAAGAATTATTCCTATTTGCATAGTGTTTAGTGATACTATAATACTTGTGAAAAAAAGAACAAAAGGAGTTAAAAGAATGATACATACTACTAAAAGAAAGCTAACTGCTTTTTTATTTGCATTTGCGGCAGTTTTTTTCATTGCCCTCCCAGCGAGCGCGCATGTTACTGTTAAACCCTCTTCTTCAACAACAGAAGCTTGGGAAACTTATACAGTTAAAATACCTGTTGAAAAGGACATCAACACGAATAAGGTTGCAATCAAAATTCCTGCTACTGTAGATTTTAAAATGTATGAACCTGTTGAAGGCTGGAACGTCACAACGGAGACAAATGATGAAGATAAAGTAACTACAGTTACTTGGGAAGCTGAAAATGATGATGCAGCCATTAAACCAGGTGAGTACCGCCAATTCAGCTTTACTGCCCAAAACCCTGCTGAAGCAGGAGAGGTTGCTTGGGATGCCTTCCAATACTATACAGATGGCAGCATCGTTGAGTGGACTGGTGAAGATGAGGATGCAGAGCTTCCACACTCTGTGACTGAAATCGCTGCGTCAACAGCAACAACAGACAGCCACGGACATACTGCAGATGACCAAGCTGACACAGACGAGGCAGCTGGAAATGACGAAGATACTGATTCTTCTACCACCACATTCCTATCAATCGCTGCGATTGTTATTTCTGTTATCGCCATCATTTTAACGTTTATAAGAAGAAAATAAAAATAAAGTTTAAAGGGAGCAGACAAGTGCTCCCTTTTTTGTGGGTTACTCTTCTTTTACTTCAACAGGGAGAGGAGAGAGGGCTTGTGTTTTATCTACATAAATGAAACTGTCATATCTTTCGGAAATGCTTGAAGGAACATAGTTGCCATATTGTTCATATTCAGGATGATAAACAACACCTACGGCCCGATGTCCGACACGCTCCTCAAACATATGCTTGTTTTCCTTATTAAAAATCATAAATTTATCATGATCCCCTGCACGATGAAGCAACTCTTCCCAGCTGCCGCGCTTGGCTTTAGGCAATGGCATTCTTTCGAAAGCCGCTCCCCATTTTTCTGCGGCAATCACCGTTCCTTCATATGTTCCAAACCCGACTGAAAATATGTTTTCCTTGCCATATTTTACACGGGTGATCTGACCTACATTTTCCAATCCTTCTAACTCCATTGTCGTTGCCCTGGCATCACCTATATGTGTGTTATGTTCCCAAATGATTCCTTTTGCTTCACTGCTATAAAAGCTGCTGATTCTTGATAATGCTTCAACCATATGATGATCCCTTATATTCCAGGATTCCTGGTCATCTGTAATCATTGTTTTGTAATAGTTTTCCGCATTTTTAGAGACTAAAGAGTTAATTTCCAGACTAAGCTGTTCCTCAGACTCTGACTTGTGGTTTTTACGAATCGATTGCAGCAGCTCAAGCACCTCCTGGCGGCAGCTTTCCCCTAAAAGAGCGGCAGACATTCCATATGTTTGGGGTTTTCGATTATACGGCTCAAAGCACTCAATTGCTTTTAAAGCTTTATCTACATGGGGAGAATTCGTTTTTTGTAAGTAATCTACAATTGCTTCCATTGATTCCCATAGACTGTATACATCTAAGCCGTAAAAACCGGCCATTTTGTCTGCTTCTTTATCTTCATTGTAGTTTTTGAGCCATTCAAGAAGTGGAATGATTTCCTGGTTTGCCCACATCCATGTTGGCCAGCGGTTAAAATGGCTAAGCACATCTTCCACAGAATCAGCTGATGAACGATTTTTTACATAGTTGTTAGCCTCAAAGCAAGAAGGCCAGTCACCTTCCACAGCTACAAAGGAAAATCCATGTTCTTCTATCAGCTTTTTTGTGATTTCAGCTCTAAGTGAATAAAACTCTGATGTACCGTGTGTCGCTTCCCCAAGCAAAACATATTTAGCTTTGCCTGCTTCTTTAATTAGTGGGGCAAGATCATCAATACTGCGAAAAGGAATACTGTGATTTTGAATATTCTCAATATGCTTGTTGATTTTTATAAGCATTTCTATGGCCTCCGATAAAAGTATGATATAGAAATAGCTTGTTCCTTCTAGCCAGATGTATACAGTAATGAAAACGAAAATAAAAAAGAAAAAACGGAAAAAAACTGCAAAATTCGCAAAGGATTGAAAGGGTTTTCATTGTGCGAAAGAGAATTATACCATTGTTTGGCATAAAAAAAGAAGGGAGGATGTCCGTACAGACTTACAAAGATTTTCATATTGAGAAAGAGGGGATAACTTATGAAATGGAAAGGTAAAAGATTTTCGTTTAAGCTAGCTTTACTTGTCCTTGTTGCTTGTTTCTCTATCACTAGTTCAGCATCAGCCAGCTTTTGGAATTTAACAGGAGATTTGCAAATACATGATCCGTCCATCATAAAAGAAGGCAACACTTGGTATACCTTCGGAACAGGAAGCCCAAATGGCATAAGAGTGCTTCGCTCCGATAATGGCACGAACTGGTATCAGGCACCAACGATTTTTCCCACGGCTCCTGCATGGTGGGCAAATTATGTGCCTAATTATGAGAAAAATCAATGGGCGCCAGACATCAGCTACTATAATGGCAGGTACTGGCTTTATTATTCCGTCTCTTCCTTTGGCTCCAACACCTCGTTAATCGGACTGCTGTCAACACCAAGCATCACGTCCGGACAATGGCGGGATGACGGTCTTGTTATCCGTTCAACTTCGTCGAATAATTATAATGCAATTGACGGTGATCTTGTCATCGATAAAGATGGTAATCCGTGGCTGTCTTTCGGCTCGTTTTGGAGCGGCATTAAGCTGACACGTCTTGACAAAACAACGATGAAACCAACAGGCAGTCTCTACTCCATTGCGTCTCGTCCGAATAATAATGGCGCAGTTGAGGCTCCAAATATTGTTTATCGTAACGGATATTACTATCTATTCGTTTCCTTTGACAGCTGCTGTCAAGGTGTAAACAGCACTTACAAAATGGCAGTTGGCCGTTCGACATCTATTACGGGACCTTATGTAGATAAGAATGGTGTCAATATGTTAAATGGCGGAGGCACTATTTTTGATACAGGCAATGACCGCTGGAGAGGGCCAGGTCATTCCGATATTTTGAATAATAACATCATTGTCCGTCATTCTTATGACGCACTTAACAATGGCATGCCGACAATGCTTATCAATGATTTGTATTGGGATTCCAGCGGATGGCCAACCTATTAGCAACAATATAACTATTAAAAAGCAGCGGTTTTTGGACAATTGTTTGAAAACCGCTGTTTTTTATAGTATGTTTCCTATTATTGTTGATTTTTTACGAGAGCATCAAACAGTTGACTTACAATGGTTGATGTGAAATAATACTAACGAACGGTCGGTAGGTAGTTTACTTTGCAAAGGAGGAACAGCAATGAATCGACATTGGATAATGGTGCTTGCCGCAGGCTTACTTGAGGTTGTTTGGGTGTCAGGCTTAAAGCATGCCAACAGCGTAATGGAGTGGGCAGGTACTATTGCTGCAATTATCATCAGTTTTGCCGTGCTTATATATGCGACAAGAAATCTGCCAGTTGGAACGGTATATGCTGTATTTACAGGTCTTGGCACAATGGGGACGGTGATTGCGGAAATGCTCTATTTCGGCGAACCATTTCGCGTCATTAAACTCGTACTTGTTGTCGTATTACTTGTAGGAGTTGTCGGCTTAAAGTTAGTCACAGATAAAAACAGCACAGAAGGGGAAGGATCATAATGGCTTGGTTAGCATTAGTCGGAGCAGGTTTGTTTGAAGTGTTCGGTGTTGTGAATATGAAGAGGGCAGCAATGAAAAAATGGGATGCAATTATTCTGTTGATTATCGGTTTTGCATGCAGCTTTTCTCTGTTATCATATGCTATGAATACTATTCCAATGGGAACTGCCTACGGTGTATGGACAGGAATCGGCACAGTCGGTTCAGCACTGCTCGGCATGTTTATTTACGGAGAACCGCGTGAAGCGAAAAGGCTGTTATTCATTGGTCTTATTTTAGCAGCGGCAATCGGCTTGAAATTAATAGGATAGGGAGGAGTATTGTGAAAAAAGACGATTTAAAGATAGCAGCTTTAAAGCACTTTACACAGTCTGGTTATGAAGGGGCATCTCTTTCCAAAATTGCCGAAGAGGTTGGTATTAAAAAATCCTCCATCTATTCCCATTTCAGCAGTAAAGACGCTTTATTTTTAGAAGTGCTAAGAGAAGCAAAAGCAGCAGAAATTGATATGAAACAAGCTTATTTCAGTGAGACAGAAAATAGTAGTCCAGAGGCATTTTTATATGACTATTTAGTGGCTGTTAAACAGATGTTTGAAGAAAACCAAAGCTTGAAATTTTGGCTGCGAATGAGCTTCTTTCCACCAAGCCACCTTTATGAGACGATAATAGAAGAGGTTGTGGAGGTAGAAGTTCTTCAGGAGAAAATGCTCGAGCAGTCATTTGATAAATGGTTGGAGGAAAATTTAATTACAGGACCTGACGCAAGGTCGCTGACCATTGCTTATACTGGTATTTTAATGAGTATTATGGTCGAGCTGGTGTATGACCATACGGAAAAAAGAGCAGAAGAAAAGCTGGAGGCTTGCTGGAAGATTTATTGGCAGGCACTGGACAAGGGAGAGGGAATCGCCTGAAAAAGCGGCCCTCTCTCTTTTTATTTTGAACATGTATTGCTATTAGCAATAGTAAGGACTGTCTCCACAAATGCTTCCACATCAGATGTACTTGTTTGTTTGCCGAAGGAGATACGGATAAATTCTTTTGCTTCTCCATCACAGAGTCCAAGTGCCTTCATTGTTTTCGAAGGAGCTTGCTGACCAGTTTGACAGGCACTACCTGTGGAAATGGCAAATCCTTTCCTATTGCATTCAAGCATTGTCATTTGACCTTCAAGACCATGAATCCTCATCCCAATTATAGACGGGAGCTGGTTCTCGCACTGAAAAATTGTTAGTTTATCAAAAAGCTTTGTCTGCTGCATAACGATTTTCCTTAAATCTTGATAATGAGTAAAATCTTCGGTTAATGTACGTACAGATTTTTGTGCAGCCACTGTCATTCCGGCAATGCTGGCAATGTTAACTGTTCCTGGTCTGAATCCTTTTTCATGTGTTGTACCAGAAAGAAAACCAGTCCAAGGAATCTTTG
This sequence comes from Bacillus sp. (in: firmicutes), assembly GCA_031179905.1. GTDB lineage: Bacteria > Bacillota > Bacilli > Bacillales > Cytobacillaceae > Niallia. The sequence goes on from JAPSHL010000202.1 coordinate 6,135, forward strand.
GGGAGACGTAAGCTAATCCAATCCCCTTCGGTCCGTAGAACTTATGGCCAGAAACGGAGAGGGCATCCACTGCGTAAGAGATGGAAGAGATATCGAGTTTTCCAAAGCTTTGAACCATGTCACTATGAAAATAGATATCTTTTTCTTTTAACATCCTGCCAATCCTTTCAATGGGCTGAATCGATCCAATCTCTGCATTGACATGCTGAATTGAAACTAATACTGTTTTCGGTCTAATGGCAGCATTAAGCAAATCCACATCAACCA
>JAPSHL010000203.1 GCA_031179905.1 Bacillus sp. (in: firmicutes)
GATAAAGAGTAAGATTAGCTCATTTGCTAAACTCTAGCTTTTTGTTACTTGTTTTTGTTTCTATAACGAAAGTTATAAAAACGATTATTGTTGACGTTTTGTTTGTTCAGTTTTCAAAGAGCAATTATTTATTAATCACTATTACAAGTGATTTTTAAATAATAACAGCAAACCTTTATAATGTCAACACCTTAATTTAGTATATAAGATAAATCAACATTGCTTTAAAGACGCTGTTTTTACATAATATCACCATATATCTAAATAGTCAACATTTACTTTTAAAAAAATAGTCATAAAACACTTTCTTCTATTATATAAAAAAAGAACCCCACTTAAAAAGCAGGGTTCTTAAAAATTTATTTCACGATAGAAATAATTTCTTCTTCATTTAATTCAACATTACCTTGTTTGTTAATCTGTACAGACTCACCTTCAGCTAAGTTAGTAAAGATGATTGGCGTTGTTGTAGAAGTTGCATTTTCTTTAATGTAGTCTAGGTTAACTTTCAATAGAGGCTGACCTTTTTTAACTTCGTCATTTTCCCCTACTAGAGTTTCGAACCCTTCCCCTTTCAGTTTCACTGTATCGATTCCGAAGTGGATCAAGATTTCCCGACCTGAATCTGCCATAATACCAATTGCGTGTTTTGTTGGGAACAAGTTAACGATTTTTCCATCAACAGGAGAAACAACAGTTCCTTCAGAAGGAATGATCGCAAAGCCATCACCCATCATTTTACCAGAGAATACTGGATCAGGAACTTCTGTAATTGGTACTAACTGACCTTTAATTGGTGATACAAGTGAATCATCACCATCAACATCACCTTTAAGCGCATTTGGATTTACCTCTTCAATTTGCTGTTTCACTTCTTTGTCCATTGAAGCATTTGCAGCAGGACGAGGTCTTTTACCGCTCATAATATCTCTCATCTGCCCTTTAATTGTTTCAGAACGAGGGCCGAATATTGCTTGAATGTTATTGCCGACTTCTAATACTCCAGCAGCACCAAGCTTTTTCAAACGATCTTTATCGACATCTTTAATGTCATTTACAGACACACGAAGTCTTGTGATACATGCATCAAGGTGAGCGATATTTTCTTGTCCGCCCATTGCTTCTAGAACTTCATATGGAAGATCGCTAGTAGCGCCACCCGTAGTTTCTTCTTCTTGTGTCTCATCTTCTCGACCAGGAGTTTTTAAATTAAACTTGCGAATCGCGAAACGGAAACCGAAGTAGTAGATAACTGCGAACACTAAACCTACTGGAATGATAATCCATGCATTTGTTTGCGGGTTGATTAATCCAAATAGAATATAATCAATTAAACCACCAGAGAATGTCATACCAACCTTAACATCCAACAGCTGCATTGTCATGAATGACAGACCTGCGAATACTGCATGGATACCAAATAAAACTGGTGCTACGAATAAGAATGAGAATTCTAAAGGCTCTGTAATACCTGTTAAGAAAGAAGTCAATGCAGCAGAAGCCATTAAACCACCGACAACCGCTTTTCTTTCCGGACGTGCTTCATGATAAATAGCAAGAGCAGCAGCTGGTAATCCGAACATCATGAATGGGAATTTACCTGTCATGAATGTACCAGCAGTCAAGTTTTGTACACCATCTTTAATTTCCGCCATGAAGATACGTTGGTCACCACGCACTACATCTCCAGCAGCAGTTGTGTATTGTCCAAATTCATACCAGAATGGAGAATAGAAGATATGGTGCAATCCAAACGGAATCAACGAACGTTCGATAATACCAAAGATTAGAGCTGAAACTGTTAAGTTTGCATTAACCATGTTTTGAGAGAATGCGTTTAGACCAGTTTGAATCGGCGGCCAGATTAATACCATTACCAATCCAAGAATAACTGCAGATGCCGCTGTAATAATCGGCACAAAACGCTTACCAGCAAAGAAACCTAAATATGATGGCAATTCAATTTCATAGAATTTATTGTAAAGCATCGAAGCTAATATACCTACGATAATACCGCCGAACACCCCAGTTTGAAGCGTTGGAATACCGAGTACGTTTGCTACATCGATACCATTAACTGATTCTGCTGTATAGCCTTTAACCGTACCCATTGTTACGTTCATAATTAAATAACCAATAATCGCAGCAAGACCAGCAACACCTTCACCGCCAGAAAGACCTACTGCAACACCAACTGCAAACAACAGCGGTAAGTTACTGAATACGATATTACCCGCATTTTCCATTACGGAAGCTACCATTGATACTCCACTATTATCTAAAAACGGAGCAAGATCTAGCAATGCTTCATTATGAAGCGCATTACCTAGCGCAAGCAAAATACCAGCCGCTGGCAATAGTGCAACCGGAAGCATAAGTGCTTTTCCGACTTTTTGCAATACACCGAAAACCTTTTTAAACATTTTCGTTTTCCTCCTACTTTTTTAATTTTATTCTACTTAGCCCATAAAGCGTTATCATTAAGCAAAACAAAAGGCATGAGTAAAAAAGTAACTGAAAAAGCTATTCAGGGATAGAATTCCCCAAAACACTTTAAACAATCATCTTTTTCACTCATGCCTGATCGAATCAGTAACACGTTTATAAGATAATAACTATTTAACCTTTTTTTGAAGCCTTTGCAGATGCATTGTTAAATAGACTGCTTCCGCATCAAATACAGGTTTCTTTAATGTTTGTTGCATTACTTTAATGAGCTTCCATGAGAGATTATAGCACAGCGGATATTCATCTTTCAATAGGGAAGTTATTTTTTCTGGCTCATCAACTTTCTCCCCATTATGGACTCTTTCAATCGTGAAACGAAGATGACGCACAAGTCTCATATAATCAATGCTGTCTTTATCTATTTCTATTTCCAGCTGTTCTTCAATCAAATTAACAAGATGTGTCACTAATTGGGAATGTTGGTTAACCTCAGAGAGATTTCTGTTCATCATGGCACTATGAATATGAAGTGCGATGAAACCGATTTCACCTATAGGCAAATGAATATCTGTCTGTTCTTCAATAAGCTTTACTACATCCTCGGCAATTTTATACTCAAAAGGATAAAGTGCCTTCGTTTCGATTAAGAACGGATTATTAAGAACTAGCCCATTCGATAATCTCGAAACTGCGAACATAATATGATCTGTTAAAGCAACATGAATGTGCTCATTCAGCATTGCATTTGTTTTGCTTTTAATAAGCTCAATAGAAGAAATAATAACATCTAGCAAATCGTTGTCTACTTGAGGAAGGAGTTTCAGGTAGTTCATCTGTTCCTTTTCGTTCCGAAGAACAAACAGTTTTTCAACTACATCCGCATCGATAGTGTCCCCGTTTTTCCGGTTAAACCCTATCCCTTTTCCAATTAGCACAACTTCTCCATATGAAGGATGCTCACCAATAAGCACATTATTATTAAGCGCTTTTTTCACTAGTAAATTTGGCATGACTTTTTCCTCACTTCGACAGACTTCTAGTAATTCAATGTTATTAAAGTCGGACTTGTAAGTCAACGAAAAAATATTAAAGGCTGCTAAAAATAGCAGCCTTTAAATTCCCTTTCCTATTGAAGGAAAACGAAATATAGTGCAAAGATGATAAAGAAAATATACATGATTGGATTAATTTCTTTTCTGCGGCCGCTTAACACCATTGTAATTGGGTAGAAAATGAATCCAACAGCAATACCTGTTGCAATGCTGTATGTTAACGGCATTGACACAATTACCAAGAAAGAAGGCACTGCGATTTCAAACTTAGTCCAATCAATTTTCCCTAGAGACGAAACCATCAGGATTCCGACTACAACAAGTGCCGGTGTAGTCACAGCCGAAGTTACTACTTCAAGCAATGGGAAGAAGAACAACGATAGCAAGAAGAATCCTGCTGTAACAACAGATGCAAAACCTGAACGAGCTCCCGCTGCAACACCTGCAGATGACTCAACAAAAGAGGTTGTTGTTGATGTACCGAAAATAGAACCTACCATAGAAGCAATGGAATCTGCAAACAACGCTTTCCCTGCTCTTGGCAATTTATTATCCTTCATTAATCCTGCTTGATTTGCAACAGCAACCAATGTACCTGCATTATCAAAGAAATCTACGAATAAAAATGTAAGAATAACAACAAGCATGCTTTGTGTATAAAAAGCACCGTCTCCGAAAGCAGAGAACAATTTACCGAAAGTCGGCTCTAGACTTGGCACTGCTGATACCACACCTGATGGAGTATTAATAACTCCAAAAATCATTCCCACTACAGCTGTGATCACCATTCCGTAAAATACGCCGCCATGAATTTTTTTAACCATTAAGATGATCGTCACAAAAATCCCGAAAATTGCAAGCAACGTGCTAGGCTTTGACAAATCACCGATATGAACTAAAGTTGCAGGATTATCGACGATGATTTCTGCATTTTGCAAACCGATGAATGTGATAAATAAACCAATTCCCGCACCCACTGCTAGCTTCAATTCAACTGGTATAGCATTTATTAATTTTTCACGAAGCCCAGTAATCGTCAGCAGCAGGAAGAAGAAACTTGAAATAAATACTGCTGCCAATGCATATTCCCATGGCTCTCCTTGTGTTAAAACAACTGTATAAGCAAAAAACGCATTTAAACCCAACCCTGGTGCAAGTGCAATCGGATAATTAGCAAACAGTCCCATAATAAGAGAACCGACTGCTGCTGCTAATGCAGTTGCCACAAATACTGCACCGTAATCCATACGAAGTGCGTCCGGCAGGTCCGCTACATCGCCTAATGTCAATGTAAATGGGTTAACCGCCAATATATATGCCATTGCCAGAAACGTTGTGAATCCACCGACAAATTCCTTACGGTAGTTCGTTCCTAGTTCCTGAAATTTAAAAAACTTTTTCATTCTTTTTTCCCCTTTCATGTTCCAATTCAATAAGAACAAAAAAACACTCCATTATCGAAGGAGCGTTGACTAGGGTTTGTGAAATATAGCAGGGAATAGCTAAAAAGAAAAATAGTTCTAATACAAATATCCCTTTATATACACTTACCTCGTAGTCAAGCTATTTACGGTAGCTCGGTAGAAACTTGTGGGCCATATCCCCCATAATTATACGAGTATTTCTTTAGTTGCAAATTTAGTTTATCAGCATGTTTTCTTTTCGTCAATAAAAAAACGAACATTAAGTCGATATATTTTCTAAACGTTCGCTTGTTTTTCACCCCTTAATGTTCGTGTTTGGATACTATTATTAAATTAACTTGAATATTTCATAAATCCATCTTAACTGTATATGGTAATTAGAGATGAACACGTTAAACTATTCTACTAAAAAGCCTAAGGGATAATTCCCTTAGGCTTTCATTTTTATTCCCACTCAATAGTAGCAGGCGGCTTACTTGTAATATCATAAACAACGCGGTTTACATGATCTACTTCGTTAACGATTCTTGTTGAAATGACTTCTAGCACTTCCCACGGGATACGCGCCCAATCAGATGTCATGCCGTCGATAGATGTTACTGCACGGATTCCGATTGTGTAATCGTATGTGCGAGCATCACCCATTACACCAACACTGCGGATATCGGGAAGCACTGTGAAGTATTGCCAGATATCACGGTCTAAGCCTGCTTTTTTAATCTCTTCACGCAAGATATAGTCAGACTCTCGAACGATTTCCAGCTTGTCTTCACTTATTGCGCCCAGTACACGGATTCCTAATCCAGGACCTGGGAACGGTTGTCTCCAGACTATTTCATCAGATATTCCCAATTCTGAACCTAACGCTCTTACTTCATCCTTGAACAATGTGTTTAATGGTTCGATCAGTTCAAATTGCATATCCTCTGGCAAACCGCCGACATTGTGATGTGATTTGATTGTTTGAGCAGTTGCTGTACCGCTCTCAATGATATCTGTGTAAAGCGTTCCTTGTGCAAGGTAATCAATACCTTCAAGTTTGCTAGCTTCATCATCAAATACATAGATGAACTCGTTACCGATAATTTTACGTTTTTTCTCTGGATCGCTGACACCTTCCAGTTTAGACATGAAACGATCTTTTGCATCCACTTTAATTACATTCATATGGAAGCCTTCTGTGAAAGTCTTCATGACACTTTCTGCTTCCCCTTTACGCAATAGACCATGATCAACAAAGATACATGTCAACTGGTCACCGATTGCTTTATGGATCAAAACTGCAACAACAGAAGAATCTACTCCGCCGCTAAGTGCACAAAGTACTTTTTTATCTCCAACTGTTTGGCGGATTTTCTCCATTTCGATTTCAATGAAGTTCTCCATAGACCAGTCGCCTTTACATCCGCACACACCGAAAACAAAGTTTTTCAACAGTTCGTTTCCATATACAGAATGGCGCACTTC
>JAPSHL010000204.1 GCA_031179905.1 Bacillus sp. (in: firmicutes)
CTGCAGGAGCTACACGTGTTATAACGTTAGACTTGCATGCACCACAAATTCAAGGATTTTTCGACATTCCTATCGATCATTTGATGGGTGTGCCAATTCTAGGCGAATATTTCAGCAAAAGGGAATTTGACGGTGATATCGTTATCGTATCACCAGACCACGGCGGTGTGACGAGAGCTCGTAAGCTTGCCGAACGTCTTAAAGCTCCAATTGCAATCATTGATAAACGACGTCCAAAACCAAATGTGGCAGAGGTAATGAATATTGTCGGAAATATTGAGGGTAAAATTGCTATCCTTATTGATGACATTATTGATACTGCTGGTACAATTACTCTTGGTGCCAACGCTCTTGCAGAAAATGGAGCAAAGGAAGTGTACGCTTGCTGTACACACCCTGTTCTGTCAGGTCCTGCAATGGAAAGAATTAAAAATTCAAAAATAAAAGAACTTGTAGTTACAAATTCTATTGAGCTCCCAGAAGAAAAGCTTACAGATAATGTTATTCAGCTTTCTGTAGCAGAACTGTTAGGAGAAGCGATAATCAGAGTTCATTCTGACCAATCTGTAAGTTATCTATTCGACTAAGATTATGTCGCTCTCTGTTTAGGGGAGCGACTTATTTTATTGGATAATTCTCCTCCATTCTTTCACTTATAGTAAAAACTCACTTAGTTACTAACTAATATGTTTAAAATAGCCTATTTTAGGGAATTTTTTATATATAGTGATTTGAAAATAATGGAGGCGAATTTATAATGAGTACTACATTACAAGCAAAAAAACGTACGGTTTCTAAGCATTCAGTATTATCAGATTTAAGAGGTAACGGAGATATTCCTGGAGTTGTTTATGGATCAAAAGTGGGCAGTACATCTATTTCATTGAATGAAGCGAACTTTTTAAAAGTATTAAAGGACGTTGGACGTAATGGGGTTATTTCCTTGGATGTTGATGGCGACAAGCACAATGTTGTGCTTAACGAATATCATTCCGATCCAATTAAAAGAAAGATTTTGCATGTAGACTTTCTGGCAGTCGATTTATCAAAAGAAATAAATGCAACAGTCAGAATTAACCTTACCGGTGAATCAAGCGGTGTAAAAGACGGTGGTGTCCTACAGCAGGCGCTGCATGAAGTTGAAGTGACTGCAAAGCCTAATGATATTCCTCCTGCTATTGATATTGACATCAGCAGCTTACAGGTTGGTGAAACGCTCTCTATCTCTGATATTAAGGGTTATGATAATCTGGAAATCAATCATGAGTCAGATGAAACAATTGCATCCATACTTCCTCCAAGACAAGAGGAAGAGATCAGCACTGGTGAACAGCAAGACGGTGGTATTCCAGATAATGTTGAAGGCCGAGAAACAACTGTTAAAGAGACAGATTGAACTTAGGCAATATGAACCTTTTGTATATTTTAAATGATTAATTGCTTAGAAAAGGAAGGTATGCAGTAATTGTATGTAGAATATCAAATAGAAAGGCAGGTTTTGCTTTTCCCTATTTGATATGCATACATGCTGTGGTAATCAATAATGGAGGCTTGGCCGATTGAGAAGTATTGGCAAGCCTTCTTTTTCTGTATATAAACAAGGATAAAAGGGTGAATTTCATGAAGTTGGTAGTAGGCTTGGGTAACCCAGGAAAACAATATGAAAAAACAAGGCATAATATTGGATTTGAAGTTATAGATTATATATCTAAAGAGTATGGAATCCCTTTGGATAAATCTAAATTCAAGGGACAATACGGCATCGGAATGATTAATGGAGAAAAGGTAGTTCTGTTAAAGCCGCTGACGTATATGAACTTGTCTGGGGAATCCATTCGCCCAATCATGGATTATTATGATATTCAAACAGAGGATATCGTTATTATATATGATGATTTAGATTTGCCTGTTGGTAAAATACGATTAAGGCAAAAAGGAAGCTCTGGCGGACATAACGGTATTAAATCGACAATAGCCCATACAGGCACAGAGAAATTTAATCGTATTCGTGTTGGGATCGACAGACCTCAGAATGGGATGAAAGTGACAGATTATGTTTTAGGGACATTCACGAAAGAAGAGCAAGAGGTCCTGGAAATAATTGTGAAGAAAAGCTCCGATGCTTGCGCGCAGTGGATGAAGGAACCATTTTTACAAGTGATGAATATATATAATATCCAGTAAATTAGTTTAGATAAATTTGCTTTAAGTTTCTTAAGTATAACTTCCCTCCAAAAGGTAAATACTAGCACTAGTATAAAGCTTTAAGGAGGCTTTCTTTGTGGCTATACATTATAATTGCCGTCATTGTGGAGTGAAGTTAGGAAGCATTGAAGCTAAGTCTGTTGAAACTGCCCGTTTGGGTTTTGATATGTTGACAGAACAAGAAAGAGCAGAGATGATAAATTACAGTGAAACAGGCGAAATTCATATTAAGTCCATTTGTGAGGATTGCCAAGAATCACTGGCTAAAAATCCGGGATATTATGAAACAGATTATTTGATTCATTAATGCTATGAAAGCTTTTCATGGCGAAAGAAGCTTTGGAGCGATTCCAAAGCGTTTTTCCGTTTGGTTGTTTACAAAATTTTGAAGACTTAATGTAATATAATAATAATGCTAAAAAACATAATAAACTTATAAACAGATAAACAGGCTTTAGGTAAGCAGATAAGATGGATTGATCATATATATTGTCCGAAAAAACAACATTGTTTTTTCATTTTTTAAGTAGGGAGGGAATCTTCTATTGTTAGGCCTAAAAAAAATATTCAATCAACAGGAAGACATAAAAAATGTCATATCTGGTGTTGAAGCAGGGTTAAAGGAACAAATAGTTTCTGGGCTGTCTAACTCTGCAAGAACGCTATTTATGACGTCTATATATGAACAGACAAATAGACCAGTGGTTGTAGTAGCGCCAAATCTGCTTCAAGCACAAAAGCTTTATGACGACATAACAAATGTAGTGGATGAGAAGGAGGTATTCTTGTACCCTGCCAATGAACTAATAGCTGCAGAAATAAGCATTTCCAGTCCGGAGTTAAAAGCACAGCGCATTGAAGTGCTAAACCACTGGACAAATGATAAGACTGCTTCAGGGATACTGATTGTTCCTGTAGCAGGCTTGCGTAAAATGCTTGCACCTAAAAGCCTCTGGCAAGAACAGCAGATTGAACTTGAGGTCGGAAAGGAAATAAATCTTGAAGAACTCATCCAGCGTTTTGTTACGATAGGCTATGTGCGTACAGATATGGTTTCCGCACCTGGTGACTTCAGTTTAAGAGGGGGCATTTTGGATATTTATCCTTTAACAGAGGAAAACCCCCTTCGTATTGAATTATTTGATACAGAAATTGATTCTATCAGGACATTTTCACTAGAAGATCAGCGCTCAAAAGAGAAGTTAAATTCCATTACAATTGGGCCGGCAACAGAGGTAATTATTGATACGGATGAGCTAGAAGCTTTTGCAGCTAAGATAGAGTCTGGCTTGGCAAAAAGCTTGAAAAAGATTAAAGACGAAAAAACGAGAACATTGCTTGCACAGAATATAGGACAGGAGATCGAGCAGCTGAAAAATGGTCAAAAGCCAGAGCAGCTCTATAAGTATTTATCTCTTCTATATCCTGACCATACAAGTTTAATAGATTATTTACCAAAGAATGGACTGCTATTTATTGATGAAATTAGTAGAGTCCAAGAAATGAACGATACATTGGAAAAGGAAGAGGCGGATTGGTACACTAGCCTGCTAAATGAAGGAGAAATCATTCATGACATGAAGCTTTCGCAAAATGTTCAAGATTTGCTTCACAAGGCTGTACAGCCAATTGTTTACATGTCCTTATTCCTTCGCCATGTTCCTAATACGAATCCGCAGAATATCATTAATGTCACTTGCAAACAAATGCAAAGTTTCCACGGACAAATGAATGTGCTTAAATCAGAAATGGATCGTTGGAAGAAGAATCAGTACTCCGTCCTTGTCTTAGCTAACAATCAGGAAAGGTTAGAGAAGTTGGAGCAAGTACTTCAAGATTACGATATTCAGGCAGAAATTCAAAAAGATAATGACAGGATAGCAAAAGGTAAGATTCAGCTTATGGAGGGGAGCCTCCAGTCAGGATTTGAGATGCCTTTATTGAAGCTCGCTGTCATTACTGAAGAAGAGCTGTTCAAGACTAAAGTGAAGAAATCATCTGCACGGAGGCAAAAGCTTTCGAATGCAGAAAGGATAAAGAGCTACTCTGAGTTGAAAATCGGCGATTATGTCGTTCACGTAAATCATGGGATTGGTAAATATTTAGGTATTGAAACACTGCAAATTAATGGTATTCATAAAGATTATCTACATTTACGCTACCAGGGCAGTGACAAGTTGTATGTTCCTGTTGACCAAATTGATTTAGTCCAAAAATATGTAGGATCAGAAAGCAAAGAGCCTAAAATATATAAATTGGGCGGGAACGACTGGAAAAAGGTTAAGAAGAAGGTTGAATCCTCCGTTCAGGATATTGCTGATGATCTTATTAAGCTATATGCTGAAAGGGAAGCAGCAGTCGGGTATGGTTTCTCTCCAGATGGAGAAATGCAGCGGGAGTTTGAATCATCCTTTGCATACCAAGAGACAGATGATCAATTGCGCTCTATTCATGAAATTAAAAAGGATATGGAAAGAGAACGGCCGATGGATAGGCTGTTATGCGGTGATGTAGGTTACGGGAAAACAGAAGTTGCCATTCGCGCTGCCTTCAAAGCAATTGCAGATGGAAAGCAAGTCGCTTTTCTTGTGCCAACTACTATCCTGGCACAGCAGCATTATGAAACATTGCGAGAAAGATTTCAGGATTATCCAATTGAAATCGGCTTGCTAAGCAGATTTAGGACAAGAAAGCAGCAGACAGACACCATTAAAGGTTTAAAGGCAGGCACACTTGATATTGTTGTCGGAACACACCGTATTCTTTCAAAGGATATTACTTATCGTGATTTAGGTTTGCTGATCATTGATGAAGAACAACGTTTTGGTGTAACTCATAAGGAGAAAATCAAACAACTAAAAACTAATGTAGATGTTTTAACATTAACAGCAACTCCTATTCCAAGAACGCTGCATATGTCGATGCTGGGTGTGAGGGACCTTTCAGTTATTGAGACACCCCCGGAAAACCGCTTCCCAATCCAGACATATGTAATGGAATACAACGGGGGGCTAGTGCGTGAAGCGATTGAAAGGGAATTGGCGAGAAACGGTCAAATTTACTTCCTGTATAACCGGGTTGAAGATATAGAACGTAAAGCAGAGGAGATTTCCATGCTCGTCCCAGATGCAAGGGTGACATATGCACATGGGCAAATGACTGAAAATGAACTAGAATCGGTTATGCTCAGCTTCCTAGAAGGAGAATTTGATGTATTAGTCAGCACAACCATCATTGAAACAGGTGTGGATATCCCGAATGTAAATACATTAATAGTTCAGGACGCAGACCGCATGGGACTTTCCCAATTGTACCAGCTACGTGGACGTGTTGGACGTTCAAACAGGGTTGCATATGCTTACTTTACGTATCGCAAGGACAAAGTTCTTACAGAAGTAGCTGAAAAAAGATTGCAGGCAATTAAAGAATTTACCGAGCTGGGTTCAGGTTTCAAAATTGCTATGAGAGACTTAACGATTAGGGGAGCAGGTAATCTACTTGGAGCACAACAGCATGGATTTATTGATTCAGTCGGATTTGACTTATATTCTCAAATGCTGAAAGATGCTATTGAAGAAAGAAAAGGTACATTTGACGAGCAGCAGAAACAGACAATTGATTTGGATCTTGATATTGATGCATATATTCCAGACTTCTATATTAATGATGGTCAGCAGAAGATCGAAATGTATAAGAGGTTCAGAGGGGTTTTGTCCTTCGATGAGCTTTCAGAGCTTCAGGACGAAATGGTCGACAGATTCGGAGATTATCCATCTGAGGTTGCTTACTTGTTCAAATTGACGGAAATGAAACTGTATGGAAAAGCTGCTGGGGTTGAACTTATTAAACAATCGAAGGAAGAAGTACTTATTCTATTGTCTGAGAAAGGCAGCAGTTTGATGGATGGGCAGAAGATTTTTGAGAAGAGTTCCAAATTTGGCCGAATGATCGGTTTAGGAATGGATGGGAAAAAGTTAAAAATTGTCCTTCATGTAAAAGGAATTGAAACTGATAAGTGGCTAAATGCATGTTATGAAATGGTAGAGGCATTGAGTACATTCAAGAAAGAGCCACAAGAAGCAAGCTGATAGTTAGATAAATGAAACTGTTTGAAGGAAGGCATACTGCCCTGCTGCCAAACAGTTTTTTTTTGTTCTGTTGGCTTGTGCGCAG
>JAPSHL010000205.1 GCA_031179905.1 Bacillus sp. (in: firmicutes)
TACTGGCACAGGAATGGAACAGTGAAAGGAAGGGGGAAAGTAACAGCTCTAATTCTTATAGACTTTACTAGTAACCTGGCAAAGGAAGCAGCTGATGGAAACAAGAGAGTTATTAGGAAAAAATGGCCAGGTGTGGACGGTACAGATATGAAGACAGCCAAGGGGAATCTTATAATTTATTATTTTAATGACAGAAGAGGATTAGTTTGAATTGTATAGTAGAAAAAAGTGATGGCCTATTAAAAGGCTGATCGCTTTTTTCTTACAGAACAAAATTTCATTGACATTTACATCATAAGGGCAGAAGACAATTTTTTACATAATAAACGTTTGTACATGTCCGGATAGAAAGGAGGACATATATTAGTATGAATAACGACAGAAGGGAGCATTTTAATGGGTATAATGGGTTTTTCTGTAAGGGGAGAAGCACTTAAATTATCTAAGCATTTATTGAAATCATTGCACGGAGTAATTAATAATTGGGATTCAGAGGACAAGCATGGTCACCACTATCCATCAAATAATAATTATAATAACTATTCGACTTATTCTCAAGATCCTTCCTATCCACACCACCATTCACAAAGCAAACATCACCACTCTGATTGCGGCTGCGACAGTCATCATTACGATTGTAGCTGCGGCAAGCATCACCACTCTGATTGCGGCTGTGACAATCATCATTACGATTGTGATTGCGGCAAGCACCATCACCAAGGGGGCCAAGGAAGTTTTCTGCTTGAACCGCTTCATAACAACCATAATAACGGACATTTTGTCGGCAAGGGTTGCGATGTTCCGTTTAAGGTATCACCATTCTTTTTCGGTATTAACAATCCAAGGTTGAACTTCAATGGACTTAATGGAAATCTTGCTTTTCAGTTATTCCGTTTTAAAGGCTGCAGAGTAAGAATATTTTTAGAATGTTCAGATATGTCAGAAGAAGTAGAAGGCGTTATCTGTAATGTGGGTACTAACTTTGTAGATATTCTTAAAGATGATGACAAGGTTGTGACAATACTGATTGAGCATATTTGCAAGATTGAGTGGCTGGACAAGCAGTGCAACCCGTGTCCGGTTTGCTGTTTCCCTTGTGAGGACGATCATTTTTGTCCACATTGCGGGGCGAAGCATGATGAAGAGGATGAGGAAGAAGTTTAATAATCTTTTAGCAATAAATTTTAGAAACAAAGGCACTAAAAAGTCTTTTCCATTGTAATGTGGAAAAGACCTTTTTCACTTAAAATACTTAAGGTGATTTTGTTCGTGTTTATTGATTATCATTTAGGCAGGAGCTGAATAGGATACACATAAAAGCACTTCTTTTTGGGGGGGAATATGAGAAAGGTTATTATCCTATTCATTATCCTGTGTTGTCCGTTTATTTTTCCTTTGCAAGTTTCAGCTCACGCAGTCTTAACAAACATAAATCCGGTTGCAGACAGCAGACTTGATGAAAGTCCTGAGGAAATAGTTCTTACGTTTAATGAAGCCATTAAAACAGGTCTTTCTGCTGTTAAGGTGATGAATCAAAATAAAGAAATCATTACGGAAAGCGAAATAACTTTGAGCGGTGATAATAAACAGCTTATCGCCAGCCTTCCTGAACTCACAGAAGGGGCTTATTTAGTATCGTATACCGTTATTTCAGCAGATGGGCATCCTATAAGTGGATCATATGTATTTTTAGTAGGAGATGCAGCTCTTCCAGCTGATTTAGAAACAACTGGAGATAATCCCTTTCAAATCACTGTTTTTGTAACAAGAGCAGCCTATTATTTTGGCTTGCTTAGCGTAATTGGCTGGATTTTATGGGGGTTATTTCAGGGAAGGAAACACAATGAGCCACAAAGGCATATGTTTCGTTTTGTTTCATTAATCCTACAGCAATATCATCTGTTATGTTTAATTATCTTAATTGCTGTTCAGTGGCTTATGAACACGACTGCCGCAGGGATTCCGTTAAACACAGGCTTCGGGCTTTCCTGGATTTTTTCCTTATTGTTATCTTTGCTAGGATTTTTCCTGCTTTCCAAATCGAAATGGTGCGATTGCCTATGGGTTATACTGATGCTGGCAGCAAAAAGCTTTAATGGCCATTCCGCTTCTTATGGGCCGATATGGGTATCTCTTCCAGTTGATTTCATGCATTTGCTTGGAGCAGCAGTCTGGACTGGCGGGTTATTGTATATAGTAGTTTTTTGGAAAAAACAGCGCCTTCATGTAAAGGCATTTATCCCTCTATTCTCGAAAGGCGCTTTTATAAGCATGGTTTTTCTCTTTTTGTCGGGGATTGCCTTGGCGGCTCTGTATTTGCCTAGTATTGAATATTTGTGGGTTACGCCTTGGGGGATTTTTCTGATAGCTAAAGTGTTGTTAGTATTCTTTGTCATCCTTACAGCAGGTATCATACGTATCGTTTTAAGAAGAAAACCATTCACGCAGACATGGCCGTGGTTAAAAATAGACTTTAGTTTAATGGTATTGATTTTGCTTGTTGTAGGAGGATTAAGTTATTTAAGTCCGGTGCCGGCAAATACGCCGCTGCGCTGGGATGAAAAAAGCAGCCAAACAGAAATGACTTTGGCGATCACACCGAACGCTCCAGGTAAAAATCATTTTCAAATCGAATTCAAAGAAAATACAGTCAGAAGGGCAGAGCTATGGCTGGAATATCAAAACAGTGAAGAAATCGCCCCCATCCAAGTCCCTTTAAAGCTGTCAGAGACAGACGGAGTGTATGAGTCAGAAGGTTATTATCTCCCGTTTGACGGCAAGTGGCTCGCTGAAGTTCGAATAGTGGATCAGAATGGGGAAGAGGAGATCTTCACAAAAAGTTTTCGTTTGTTTAAAACAGAGAGTAAGGAGTGACTTACTCTACTGTAATATATATTTCCTTATGTTCGTGAATACTGCCTTTTTCAACATGCACCTTGATGGTATATTCGCCTGGTTCTTCAAACAGAAGTTTTGAATGATACTGTCCATCTTTATTTTCTTCTGCATCAAAATACGGATGGGTTGTGTCTCCCTCTTTCCATGTTTCAAAGCCAACTTCAGCTCCGGTCAGAGGGTTTTCTCCATCCATAACGGCAACTTCTAAGTCCAAATCCTTGCTCACCTCATCGGTTACTGGTGTCGTTATTTCAATACTTACTTCATTTGAATGCTCATGTGTTTTCGTTTCTTTGTCAGATGTATGTTCATGGTCGTCATTAGTTGTACAGCCGAATAAAAGAATGGTGCTCATGCACGTAATAACCATTAATCTAAGCGTGTTTTTGTTCATTTTACTGCTCCTTTATAATGATCTTAATGAAAAGCACAGCAGGCCGAAACTTAAGAATACAAGCAGGGTTGCAACGACAATGAGAGTAAAGTTGGCTGCTGCACCAAGCATTGGTCCCATTACTCCCGCCATAATCCCGCTCGATACGCCTGTTAACAGTGTTTGGTAGTCAACGAGGGAGCCGAAGATTGCTCCAACTGTGACAGCTATTATGAGAGTTAACACCGTCACTTCAGAGAAAAACAAAGGAAACTGACTGCCAAGGATAATGCCGCAGGATATACCCATAACTCCGCTTGAGGTCATCGCAATATTCATTCCAAAATGATAGCTGATTAAGTTTCTTGCTTTACGTAAATAAAAGTAAGAAACTGCAGCAGTAATAAAATAACTGATAAATAGAACCCATGTAAAAGATAACACCACTCTCACCCCTTGCTCCTATATGTATGAGATCAAATACCAGGTTGCGCCACTTTTGAGATACACCCCCAAAAAATGTGCGAATATCCATAATTCGATTCCGTCCTTTTTTTGTTCTTCCTTCATACTGTATAAAAAAGGCATAAGAGAGAGGGATCGACAGTGGAGAGAAATGAGATGGGGCCGGATGAAGAGAAGAAATATTATGAAGGGTTCACAAATAAAACGAAGTTCCTGAAAAATGATTATTATACGTTAAAGAGGGGAGATGGGTATACATCTCCGCCAAGTTCTATGCCTGCACATGAACTGAATCTGCTGCGGGAATACATGGAAGGAATTAATCTGAAACAAATTGGTCAGAGTCTTCCAGCATATAAGAAACCGATTATGCTGTCCCGTTTTTTTAAAGGCAGACGAAATCAGCAGACGAAGGTCCATGCCATTGTCAGTGAGGAAGTATTAGAACTTCTTGGGAGAGTGAGTGCTGTCGGCAGGGACTTTGTGGCATTAACTACCGTGACAGAGCGTTATTGGATTCCTTTTGCAGCAATTGAATCGGCAAGCGTTCCATATGGGATATCAGATATGCCGAATAACCACCAGCAAGTCATCTATGATGAAACATTAAGGCGGAAGCTGTTGGCTGATTTTTCCTCTACCGTCCTTAAAAACGATGTATTGAAACGTCAGTTTTATGAAGAATCATTGGAAGTGCATCTTGATGCATGGAAAGGGGCGAAGGTAACAGTTTTTGCTGTTGAAAAAAAACAGAAGGGCAAGCTTGTAAAGGCGAAAGCGGGGAAGCTGACATTAAAGCGCGGAAAGGAGCTTTCTATTATAAATATGAAGGATATAAAATTATTGAAGCGAAGCACTCCGTTTCAAATGTTTCCAACCTTTGTGCAATGGGTCAAGGAATCCTTCTATAGTATTTGGCCGAAACGGAGGAAGATATAAATGAAAGTAAAAACAGAAGAAGAGTCTGGTGCTAAACGCATCAGCTCTTCTTCTGTTTCTAAGAATCTATTGAAATAAAACATACTTCGTCAAAGTTAATGGTGCGGACACCATCTTCTTCTGCGCAAGGATCAACAACATTCTCCTGCTCAGGTTCTTGTTCATCTTCATCTTTTAACTCAAGTCTGAACTGATTTTCATCCACCTCACAAAGAATACCTGTGATTATTTCTTCTCCATCTGTCTTTACGCGTATTTTACAGCCGATAATAGGCAGCAGAAACAAGTATAGCGGAATGCCGAAAAATATATTGATGAGCTCAGGACTTCTTCCGACAATTTCCCCAAAATGCAAGGTGATTTCGCGGCGAAGGCAAATATCAATATTGATGAGCTCCTGCTGATGCTCAAACGTTTCTGTATCGATATTTTCATGTTTCAAAAGGCAAATTCTATTAAATAGAACTAGTTTCTTTTCACCTAGTGTATTAAGCTTAATAAAATTGGCGCCTGCATCCTCTAATATCCCTAGTATTTCTATTTCTTCATCATGACAATCAACGATTACTTTAACAAGAGAAAAGCGAAGTGCCCGGAAATGCTGCTGTAGCTGTCTTTGGCGCTGTTGTTGTTCAGGGTCATCAGGATTGCGGGGATTGCCGATGGTGCGAAGTGTATCATTAATTTCCTCGATACAAGCCTGTAAGGCGTTCAACTCTCTTAAAGGCAGCGAACTTGTAGGAGAATTGTATCGCGGTGTTGGAATAGTTGGCTGACAAATATTTGGGGAACCGAACCGATTATTCGGAACGCTTTCTGGGATGCGTCCAGGGCAGCAAAAGCCGCCTTGTGGACAAACTCCCATATTGTGGTGACAAGGGCAATCACAATGGTTATCGATCATCTTTGTTTAAACATCTCCTTTCTTAATCATATCTAAACGGTGAGAAATTCGGATTCAGTGGAGCCAGATAAGGAGTAGGCATGTCTAAAACACGCATAATGCCCCAAACACCGAGTTCGATATCCCAGCGGATAAGACCGGACCGGTACAGATAATCTCCTGGCAAGTTCAAATAACCGCCTGCCCCATATTTTAAAGCAAAATCATCTGCGTACCCGACAGCGATTTGTCCTTCAATGGAAGTGACTCGTGAGTTCACATCGTCATCATCTTCGAGCCACTTGTGACCATGGAAGGTAATTGAATGGGCACGGGCTCTATCAGCAGGAAAGGTAAACCTTATAACAACCGGGTCACCTGCATAGGCTAAAAATAGTGGTGTTGCTGGATCACCATGGACAAGGGAGCTGAAAACTTTAGATATATCCGGATTCTGTGCTAATCGATGTTTAAATCTTTCAGCCCTGTAGTTGAAGGCCCGCGAACCTTGATCTTCAAAATCCTCTAGTTGGAAATCCTCCAAATCAACAAGTATTGGCTCAGGATCAATGATAAGATTTCCATCTTTATCAACGAGACGGATACCATCATGCATGACTACTGCAAATTCGCGATACTCGCCGAAAGGATTGGAGATGATGACTTGATCACCGGTTTTAACAATTTCTCTTGTACATGGATCGAGATAACTAGATCCTCTGAATTCTGTAATAAGCATTCCAAATGCACCGTGATGGCGATGGTTTCGGATATCGGCCATATCCCAGAGATTGGCAGAGCCGAACAGCTG
>JAPSHL010000206.1 GCA_031179905.1 Bacillus sp. (in: firmicutes)
GCATGTTATGAACCTCATATGTACCTTTTTGATCAGCAAGTGCTTCTAGTGATTTCCGATAGTCTAGATCGGTCGGCGCTTCTTGAAATTGATAATCATACAGCACCGATTGAATATATAAGCCCGTGCCACCAACAATAAACGGAAGTTTCCCGCGGCTTTTGATTTCTTTAATTTTGCTGCGGACTAGTGTTTGGAACTCAGCTACAGAAAAGGCTTCATCTGGATTGACAATATCAATCAAATGGTGAGGAATACCTTCCATTTCTTCCTCTGTAATCTTGGCAGTTCCGATATCCATTCCCTTATAGATTTGCATCGAATCACCGCTGATAATTTCCCCATTGAACCTTTTTGCCAATTCAATGCTTAAATTCGTTTTTCCAACAGCTGTCGGACCAATTAATACGATTATTTTTTCTTTATCTGTCAAACCATTCAACTGCCTTTTTTAACTTTTTAGCACAAGTAATCTTGACTTTTTTTATTGTACCATAAATACTTGCCATAGTTTAACATCTAACCATTATTGGCCTTTTTATGCCGAATTATACACTATATAAAATTAATCTGTTTTTATTACTTTATTACTATTATCTTTCACGATAATTTCATATGGATCGTCTTCAGTTATCTCTTTGATTTCACTTGTTTCTAAAAATCTCGTGATGCTTCTTACTATCTCTCTTGCAATGGAGTCTGCATCCTTGTCTGTTTTAAACAAGTATAGCTTCACTTCAAATTTCATAACACCATCCTCAGGATTTGCTATGAGTTCTTTGAATGTGTATTTTTCTGAGCTATTTAAGGCTGTATTAATATAGTCGATAACATTGCCCCATCGAAAAGATTTTTCGTAATCATTATAACTGTACTCTTCTATTACTAGTCTGCGCTTGTCCTCGTACTCATCAAGGATATGTCTAGATATGGCTTCTGCCTTCTTAATTTCTTCTGGAATCTCAATATACCAGGCATCAGCTGTCCAACTTATCCCTAGAAGATACAATTCCTCGTTAACCACGAATTGATCCATAATTTGATCGGATAGTGCTTCCGTTAATTTTTCACTAATCTCTTCAGAAATTGCTGTTTCCTCATCAACTTCCACTTCTTCCATATCTGTTCCTTCGTCTGGTATATAAAAGTTCGTCTCCATAAAGTAGTCTAGACTTCTCTCCTGCATCTCTTCATCCACAAATGAAATAATTTCTTCCTGCTTATCTTCGTTATCTTTACCTTCAATTGACAAATAAGCATATTCTGCTTCCCTATCCACCGAAAAATAGACATCCTTATAGCCCGCTGTAGTTATCGCCTCATTGATTTCATCATACGTTTCTTCCATCCTTGTCGACTCTTTATATATCTCCATAATATCGATACCAGGACTTACTTCTGCCTCTGCTTTTAACGCTTGGCTGCCTGCGCCTCCAATAAGGAAAAACATAAAAAAGGTTATGATTGGTGCGAGCCTCTTCAGTTGGAATGGTCGCTTTACTTCTGATGACTCTTCCACAACAATATAATCCAGCTCTGTTCTAAGCTGCTGTTTCAAATGCTGCAAATCCGCCCTTGTTTGGCCGGACTTCCATTGCATCAATGTGCTCATCAGCATTTGCTTTCCTTCTTTTTCGCTACAGCCTATGATTCTCGCACATTTCTGCATGCTGTAGCCCTTGTAATAATGCAAAACAAGCAGCAACCGTCCCTGTTTACCCACTTTTTTCAGACTTTCAAGTGATCTTTCCCGCAGAAGATTTTCTTTTCCTGTTACAGGCAGCTTTTTCACTTGTTTTGCGAGCAGCTTTAACATTCTGCGCTCAGAATTTATAGGTATTAGGGCATTCAGTGCTTCCTTTTTTGTTTCTTCTATTAAAAAGGCTGCCTGTCTATCATTATCAGCTATGATTGTGGCAATTCTCTTAAGCTCTTGATTTAAAAATTGGATATTTGCCTTTTTTTGTTTCTTCTCAGCCAATTAACGTCTTCCTTTCTATTAACCCACTGCATACATCGTTTAGAATAGAATTCCAACAATTCCATTTTATAGGTAAATAACTGAAAAGTCATTAAATTACAACAAGTGAAATGTAAAAAAATCTGTTTCCTTTTCATATTAATATATAAAAGGAAACAGATTATTAGATTGTTATAATTTTTGCTGGAGCATCCTGTTGAGAGCGAGCCTTGCTTTGCTTGCAACAGCATCTTCCACAACAATACGATTACTCTCAAACCCGTCCTCAAGGGATTCAAGGCACCACACAAAATGGGGCAAATCAATACGATTCATTGTCAGGCATGCACACATATATGGATTCAAACTGATAATATGCTTATCAGGGTGTTGTTGAATAATTCTGTTCACCAGATTCATTTCTGTTCCGACTGCAAAGGATGTGCCTGGTTCTGCTTTTTCGATTTCGGTGATAATATAATTGGTTGAACCTGCCATATCGGAAAGGGCGACAACTTCTCGGCTACATTCTGGATGAACGATAATTTTCATGTCGGGATACTGTTGTCTTACTTGTTCGATATTTTTTGTGGTGAAGTTTTCGTGTACGGAGCAATGGCCTTTCCAGAGAATCACCTTTACTTTTTCTAAATCCCCCTCAAACAGTAATTTGTTTTGAATGGGGTCCCAAACAGCCATGGAATCAAGTGGGATGCCGAGCTTATATGCTGTATTCCTGCCTAAATGCTGGTCTGGTAAAAACAATAATCTTTCCTTTTGGGTAAGGGCCCACTCTACCATTTTGTCGGCATTAGAGGAGGTTACAGTTGCACCACCGTATTCTCCTACAAATGCCTTAATGGCCGCTGTTGAATTCACATATGTTAACGGAATGATTGTATCACCAAATTGCGCCTGCAGTGCCTCCCACGCCCGATTCGTCTGATGAATGTCAGCCATATCAGCCATGGAACAGCCTGCCCTCATGTCAGGCAAATACACCTTTTGCCTACTTGTTGTAAGGATATCAGCTGTTTCTGCCATAAAGTGTACTCCACAAAAAACGATGAATTCTGCTTTTCGGTTGTCAGCTGCCACTTGGGCTAATTGGAGACTGTCTCCTGTGGCATCTGAAAACTGGATAACCTCATCTTTCTGATAATGATGTCCTGGCACGAACAGCCTGTCACCAAGTTTCCTCTTTACTGTCCATGCTCTTTGTTCAAGTTCTTTCATATCTATGTTTAAATAATGCTCAGGTATTTGTCTTTTGTTTGTCTGAAGGCTCTCTATTAAGTTCAAAAGCTTTCTCCCCCTCATATTTCTCCTTTAGTCCAGCTTTACTTTCACACTAATATCCAATGCTTGTGCAGAATGAGTTAAAAAACCTAATGATATATAATCAACACCACAGTTTCTATAGGAAGCTAAATTATCTAAAGTTATCCCTCCAGAAGCTTCTGTTGTCACTGTCTCAGGTACATGTGTTATCCACTCTGCTATCTCTTTGGGCGTACGGTTATCAAACATGATGACATCTGCCCCTGCAGCAAGAGCTTCTATCATTTGCTCCAGTGATTCTGTTTCTACTTCGACCTTGACCATATGGCCAATGGATTTTTTTACAATCCGCACAGCTTCTGTAATACTGCCGGCAAAGGCAATATGATTATCCTTAATCATGACAGCATCGTATAAACCAAAACGGTGATTAAATCCACCGCCAACCGTAACGGCATATTTTTCGAGCATCCGCAGGCCTGGTGTGGTTTTTCTTGTATCACATATTTTTGTATAGCCGCTGTTGAGTGTTTCAACTGCCTTATTTGTTATAGTAGCAATACCGCTCATTCTCTGGATAAGATTAAGAATGACTCGCTCTCCTTTAAGTAAGTTGCTGATATTTCCGCTTACTGTTGCGATTGTCTGTCCAGTCTCGAGCTTCTGTCCGTCTTCAACATGTAGGTTCACTTTGATTGAGTTATCAAGGATCTGAAAACCTTGTTCTATTATGTCTGCACCACAAAAGCTGCCATTTGCTTTGGAAAGAAAAACAATCTCACCTACCTTTTCCTTTGGAAATATGCTGTCTGTTGTAATATCCCGATCGCCAATATCTTCGATAAAAAATTGTTCAAGTTGCTGTCGCAATTTGATCTGATTCATCTGCCACACCCTTTTCTTCGTATTTATTTAAAATGATATTCTTCCTTCTCCAGCTGTCTGATTCCCGAGGATAATCACTTCGAAAGTGGCCGCCTCTGCTTTCTGTCCTTTGCAGGGAAGCTTTCGTAATAAGCCTTGCTGTCAACAGCATGAAATATGTCTCCAGCTCTTCTTTGGTGTAAACTGTTTTATGTACTTCTCCTTTTTCCCCGCCAAGAAATGACTCTAACCAAAATAAATGGCCTTGCAATGCTTTCTCTGTTCTCACAATCCCGACCGCTTCCATCATCCTTTTTTGCAATTCTGCCCTGCTTGGGAGCTTACTAGCAGTAATTCGTCTGGAAGCCGCTTCTTTTAAGGCAGAGACCTTACGGGGCTGTTCATTCAGCCAGTTTGCCAGCTCACTGCCCATATACAGGCCTTCAAGCAGAGAATTGCTTGCCAGCCGGTTTGCACCATGTAGGCCAGTGCAGGCTGCTTCGCCAATTGCATAAAGGCCGCTGATGGATGTTCTGCCGCATAAATCTGTTACAATCCCTCCCATCAAAAAATGGCAGCCTGGAGCAACAGGAATTTTTTTTTGCTGGAGGTCCACACCATGCTTTTGACATAAAGCGGTTATGGTCGGAAAGCGGGCAGTAAAGTCAGCCACATTGGAAATATCTAAATAAACAGATTCTCCTGCTTGCCAATATTGGTAAATCTCCTGTGAAACGATATGCCTTGGTGCTAAGTCCTTTAAAGGGTGGACATGATCCATAATCTGCATACCCTTGTCATTCACAAGCACGGCACCTTCTCCTCTTACTGCCTCTGACACAAGGCCTGCTGTTTTTCCATTAACATACAGCAAGGTAGGATGAAATTGGACGAACTCCATGTCCGTTATATTTGCTCCTGCCACATATGCGAGAGCAATTCCGTCGCCTGTAACAGTTTGGGCATTTGACGTGTATTCATAAACCTGGCCGCAGCCTCCTGTTGCAATAATCGTATGTGCCGCATAAAAGCTTTTTATTGTTCCGTCATCCATCATTGCATTTGCTCCCATACAGCTGCCGCATTCTGACAAAATCAGTTCATGGACGAATACGTTTTCTATTACCTTTACATTTGGCGGAATCGTTGCTGCCAGAAATTCTATTACCTTTTTTCCTGTTTCATCTCCTCCGCTATGAACAATTCGATTTTTCGAATGAGCTCCTTCCATACCGAGACTCCATTTGCCTGTTACGTCCTGATCAAACAGACATCCTGCTGCCGCGAGATCGTGGAGAAGGACTGGTGCCAAGCTTGTTACCTCCTTGACTGCACGGGCATAATTATGGAATCTGCCTGCTTCGATTGTATCAAGCGCATGCAGTTCATAACTGTCATCAGCACTTATGCTTGCTGCAATTCCGCCCTGTGCCAAGTATGAATTGCTGCTGAAAATAGTTGTTTTTGTGAGAATGGTCACATTCAATTGTGGAGAAAGTTTTCGTGCCAGCTGTAAACTGGCCATGCCACTGCCAATTATTAATACATCTAATTTCATTATTTTTCCTCCTGTTTTAACAGGTGTCTTGACACCTATATTTACACAGATTTACACTATTGACAAGAGTTTTTTTATTAGCTTTGAAAGGGTGAGGAAATGATCTACTTGGATTATGCTGCAACTTGTCCACTTGATGCAGATGCAGGTAAAACTTATATACAGGCTGCAACAGACTATTTTGGCAATAGCAGCAGCCTGCATAATATTGGCGAAAAGGCTGCTGATTTACTAGAAAGCTGTCGTCAGGAAATGGCAAATTTACTAGGGGTCGAAAAGGCTGGCATATACTTTACAAGCGGTGGATCAGAAAGTAATTTTCTGGCTATCCATGCACTTTTGTCTGCGAAAAAAAGCGCAGGAAACCATATTATTACAACAGAAAGTGAACATTCTTCGATACATGGCACGATGAAGTGGTTTGAGGAGAACGGCTATAAGGTTACTTATTTGCCGCTGACTTCCAAAGGGATGGTTGATGTGGATTTGCTTAATGCTGCCATTAGACCGGAAACAGTATTAGTTTCAATTCAGCATGTCAATGCAGAGATTGGATCGATTCAGCCCATTGAAAGGATTGGCAGGATGTTAAAAGAAAAAGATATCTATTTTCATAGTGACATGGTTCAAAGCTTTG
>JAPSHL010000027.1 GCA_031179905.1 Bacillus sp. (in: firmicutes)
CAGCAAGCTTACTTCAGAAGATATGTTAGTATTGGCAGGCAGCATTCCATCGACACTTCCAGCAAACACATATGAAGAGCTCGTGAAAATTTGTTCACAGAACGATGTATCTTTTGTTGTTGATGCCGAGGGAGAACTCTTGAAAAAGGTGCTTCCGCATAATCCGTTCTTAATCAAGCCGAACCATCATGAGCTTGGAGATTTATTTAACACAAGTATCACCACTGCAGAAGAGGTAATCCCATACGGGAAAAAGCTGCTTGAGCTAGGTGCACAAAATGTCATCGTGTCTCTTGCAGGAGATGGTGCAGTTTTCATCAATCAGCATGAAACAATCATCAGCACTGTGCCTAAAGGCGAAGTGAAAAGCTCTGTCGGAGCAGGAGACAGCATGGTTGCCGGTTTCCTTGCCAAGTATAATGAAACACAAGATTTGAAGGAAGCATTCCGATACAGCATTGCATCAGGCAGTGCCACAGCTTTCTCCATCGGTTTATGCACGAAGGAAAAAGTGGAAAGCCTGCTTGAGCAAGTAACACTGAAGTAATAAGAGTTAGGTGCTTATGTGAACTGCTTATGCATAAGCACTCCCATTTAAAATAAACAAAAAAAAGGAGCGTTACAGATGAGAATAACAGAATTGCTGACGCGTGATACCATCCTTTTGAATATAGAAGGTACACAAAAATTAGAAGCTATCAATCAATTGGTGGCTAAATTAGATACAGCAGGAAAATTGGCAAATAAAGAAGAATATAAAGCGGCAATCCTAAAAAGAGAAGAGCAAAGCACAACAGGTATCGGCGAAGGAATTGCGATTCCCCATGCGAAAACAAGTGCTGTAAAAAACCCGGCGATCGCATTTGGACGGTCTGTAAGCGGTCTTGACTATGAATCACTAGACGGTCAACCAGCACATTTATTCTTTATGATAGCTGCTCCAGATGGTGCAAATAACACCCATCTAGAAGCATTGTCAAGACTTTCAACTATTCTATTGAAGGAAGAAGTAAGAGCAAAGCTGTTGGCAGCGGCGACAGAACAGGATGTTGTTGACATCATTGACAGCTATGATGAGGAAGAGGAAGAAGAAGAGCAGAATATCGCAGATAAAAAGAATTTCATCGTTGCTGTTACAGCATGTCCGACAGGGATTGCCCATACGTACATGGCAGCTGATTCTTTGAAATCAAAAGCAGCAGAGCTTGGAGTTGACATTAAAGTCGAAACAAATGGCTCAGGCGGTGCAAAAAATGTTCTGACTGCAGAGGAAATTGAAAACGCTACAGCTGTAATTGTTGCAGCAGACACTAAAGTGCAAATGGAGCGCTTCAAAGGCAAGCACGTCATCGAAACACCTGTTGCTGACGGTATCAGACGCCCAGCAGAGCTTATCAATAAAGCACTAAAACAAGAAGCACCTGTATACCAAGGCGGTACTGGCGCGAGTGATTCAGAAGAAAGCAGCAAAAAAGGCGGCGCTGGCATTTATAAACACTTAATGAACGGTGTTTCTAACATGCTTCCATTCGTAGTCGGCGGCGGTATCTTAATTGCTATCAGCTTCATGTTCGGATATAACTCATCAGATCCTAATGACCCAAGCTATAATGCTTTTGCGGCAGTCTTGAAGCTAATCGGTGGAGATAACGCATTCTCCTTGCTAGTTCCAGTCCTTGCTGGATTTATCGCAATGAGTATTGCAGATCGTCCAGGTTTTGCTCCAGGTATGGTTGCTGGTCTTATGGCAGCAAATGGCGGAGCAGGCTTCTTAGGCGGCTTGATCGCAGGTTTCCTTGCAGGTTATGTTGTTATTGGAATTAAAAAGGCTCTTGAAGTATTGCCAAGATCACTTGAAGGAATTAAAACAATTTTGTTATTCCCGCTGCTTGGTATTTTAGTTACAGGTTTAATCATGCATTATGTCGTAATTGGTCCGGTTGGAGATCTTAATACAGCTATTACTAACTGGTTATCAGGTCTTGGCACAGCTAATGCTGTATTGCTTGGTATTATCCTTGGTGCAATGATGGCTATTGACATGGGTGGTCCAATTAATAAGTCAGCATATGTATTTGGTACTGGTTTAATCGCTAATGGTGTTTACGAGCCGATGGCAGCAATTATGGCTGGTGGAATGGTTCCGCCGCTCGCAATTGCTTTGGCATCAACAATTTTCAAAAATAAGTTCACAAAGCAAGAAAAGGATGCTGGTACAACGAACTACATCATGGGTCTTTCCTTCATCACAGAAGGTGCGATTCCATTTGCAGCAGCTGATCCGCTCCGTGTGATTCCATCAGTTGCAATCGGGGCAGCAATCACAGGCGGATTGTCCATGTTATTCCATATCGGTTTAAGAGCACCACACGGCGGTATTTTCGTATTCGGCCTTGTGGATGGCAGCTGGTTGTTATACTTGCTTGCCGTATTAATCGGTGCCGTTGTAGCGGCAATCCTTCTAGGTATTTTGAAAAAGCCTGTTGAAGAGAAAAAATAAGTTATTTAAGAGAAGGAACCTGCGTTAGTCAGCAGGTTCTTTTTTAGTTTAAAAACGCTATTAAAAGCAAAAGGAGTGCCTATTAATGGGCATTTCCTTTTGCTTTTATTCGGAATAAAACAGCAAGTGCAGCAATTGCGGCTACAGCAGCTAAAATGTAAAATTGGAGATTTGCCATTTCCTTGCTTAGCACTGCCATTATCGGCGGTCCTGCTGCGACACCAATAAAACGCATCGAGCTGTAAAGACTAGTGATGGTGCCTCGTTCTTCCTTTTCGATCCCTTCTGTAATCAGCGCATCTAAAGGGGGAAGACTTGCCCCGATACCGATTCCTGAAATAGTTAGAACGGTAATGATATACCATAAATTATCACTAAAGCTGAGGGCGATCGTACCTATAATGATAAATACGATTCCTGAAAAGGTGATCCATTTCATTAAATTTTGATCTTGCTTAATTTTCTTGCCGGTAATGAAAGAAGTCAGGCATAAAGCGCCAAGGGGAATCGCCAAGTACATCCCTTTTTTTATGTTTTTAATATGATATTTTTTTTCGAGTATGTCTGATAGATAAAACTGCTCTGCGAAAAGGACAAACATGATGATTACACCAATGAAAAAAATCGCATAAAGCCATTTTTTTTCTTTTTTCATCACTTTTCGAGTATGTTTGATAAAAACTCTGAAGGGCGGCGGTTCACTTGGACCTCCAGGCACTTTGACGAAAATAATAATAAGCACGATAGAAATCAAACAAAATACAGGTATAGCCCAAAAAGGCATAAACCAAACAATTCCAGCAATAATTGCACCGAGAACAGGGCTCAGCACCTTGCCTAATGTATTGGCTGTTTCAATCACACCTAATGTACTGCTTACTTCCTCTTCTTTTTTAAACATATCGCCAACGAGAGGTAACACAATCGGAAACGCTCCTGCGGCGCCTATGCCTTGTAATGCCCTTCCTGCAAGAATAATCCAATAAGAGTTTTCAATCTTCCAGGCGGCAAATCCGCATATCGCGCCTCCAATACCGGCAATTATCAAGCTCGGAATGATGACTTTCTTCCTGCCAATATGATCAGACAAATAACCGGCTACAGGGATAAGCAATATTGCCAAAATACTATAAACAGTAATGATCATGCTCACCTTAAAGGACGAGATGCCAAGTTGATTCTCGATATTAGGAAGCACTGGTATCAGCATACTATTTCCAAGCGTCATTACTAATGGTATGGAAGAAATAGACAATACAGACATTTTTGTAATTTTTACATTTTTACTGTTATTAGCAGTATCTTTTTTGGTTTTTTCGTTATTTTTATGTTCCTCACTAATACTGAAAAAGCCTTTTTCCTCATTTATATGATCCATTTAAATTCTCCTTGATTTAAATAGTGCTGACTATTAATAATATGTACGTGAACTATTTTCTTTACACTTGATATTTTTAGGAAAAAAATAGAAGGTCGTTTCCTTAAAGCTCTGTTCGGCATAAAGATTAAACGATATAATGAAAGGATAAATAAACATTCAGGAGGAGAAAGGATGAAGGGAGATATCATTTGTATAAGTGCTGGAAAGCCAAAAAGCTACGAATGGAACGGCAAGGAGTTTTCATCTGCCATTGGAAAGACTGTCTTAGATGAATGTTATTTATCATTCGACGGCTTTGACGGAGATGGTGTTGCTAATGAAGAGTTTCATGGCGGCAGAGACAGGGCTGTCTGCTTTTATTCGTATGAGCATTATCACAATTGGGAAAAGAAGTTTAACACTGTGTTAAAACCGCCTGTTTTCGGAGAGAATATTTGTGGTACAGGCATGCTTGAAAAGAATACATACATCGGTGATGTTTTTTCAGTTGGTGATGCTGTGATCCAAGTTACACAAGGAAGAATCCCTTGCAATACAATATCAAAATACAATGAAATACCGACATTTTTGAGCCAAATCGTAGAAACATGCTACACAGGTTATTTTCTGAAGGTTTTAAAAGAAGGAGTTGTAACTTCTTCATCACAGTTAGTGCTGCTTGAACGTAAACAAGAGGAAATATCTGTATGGGATGCCACGAAAGTTATGCTGCTTGATCGGAAAAATAAAAAAGAAGTAGAAAGAATGCTGCAGCTAGAAGACTTGGCAGCTGACTGGACGAGTCGTTTTCAAAAGGCGCTGGAGAAATAAAAAAATATGTAAAAATCCTTGACATAAAGATAGACCTCATTTATGATGTGTATAACATAAGTTTGAGTGATGACGAAGAGTAGTAACTATTGATAGGAACTTAAGAGAGCTGATGGTTGGTGAGAATCAGTGTTGCGCAATAGTGAATGGACTTCCGAGCTTCTAAACCGAAACTTGAGTTTTAAGTAGTAGGCTTTAGCGAATTGTCTCATCGTTACAAGAGACCGAAATATGCGCCAAGATTTTTTTTGAGTGCATCATTTCTTAGAGTGAGCTTTTAACAAAGCTAATGAAGGTGGCACCACGGGTTTCTCGTCCTTTTTATAGGAGAGAAGCCCTTTTTGCGTTCAAATTAATAAACTTCATAGTAAAATCAATGATTAAGAGTAGTAAGCTAATATGTCTGGTAAAGAGAGTCGGTGGCTGGTGAAAACCGATCCAAACAGTTAGCTGAATGGACTTAAGAGTGCGGGTTTGAATTCAGTAGGGCTCGCCGGTTCCACCGTTAAAAGGATAGAATATTATTTGTATTCGAAAGAGAGAGTGTTTTTTGACACTCTAACTGAGGTGGTACCGCGGTTATCCAATCGTCCTCTATTATTGCAGCAATATGCCTGTAATAGTAGAGGACTTTTTTATTTGAAAAAAACATATGCGAAAATTGACGGAGGTAATCAAATGAAAACAACAGGCAGCCACATGGTTATTATTGAAAAACTTGAAGGAGATACACATACACCAATCAGCATTTATCAAAAATTAACTGGTGAAAAAAAGTTTTTATTGGAAAGCTCATTAAAGCACGAAGCTTCAGGACGATTCTCCATTATTGGCAGCGATCCCGTTTTTGAGCTAATTGGTAATGGCTCAGTTACAACATTGAACCGACAAGACAGCGTTGAAGTGTATGAAGAAAAGGCACTTGACGTTGTAAAGAAACTCCTTCCAGTTCAAGACATCAGCTTACCATATGGTCTGCCAATTAATGCAGGCGCAGTCGGTTATGTTGGCTACGACAATATTAGGCAGTACGAAAATATTGGACCGAATGCAATAGATGAACTACAGGTACCAGATGTGCATTTAATGTTTTTTGAAGATTTCGTAATTTTTGACCATTTAGAACAAATAATTTATTTAGTGGCATCTCCATTAAGTGAGCAAACGACAGAAGAGCAGCTGCAGGCAAGGCTGAAAAAAAGAAAAAAAGAAATTCAATCTGTGTATATCGAAACTACGACAGAAGATGTTCAGCTGTCAGCATTTAAAGCAGCTGTCACTAAGGACGAATTTGTGAAAAAGGTGGAAAAAGCGAAGCAATATATTGCTGATGGCGAAATCTTTCAAGTGGTTCCTTCTCAACGAATGTCAGCAGACATTAAAGGCTCAAGCTTTTCTTATTACAGAAAACTGCGAGTGAAAAATCAGACTCCATACATGTATTATCTCGATTTTGTAGATTATGCTGTCGTCGGCAGCTCACCTGAAAGTTTGATTAAAGCAAACAATGGAACGGTTATTACAAATCCCATCGCAGGAACGAGACCAAGAGGAGCAACACCTGAAGAAGATGTGGAGCTTGAAGCTGACTTGCTTCAAGACGAGAAGGAACTGGCAGAGCATAAAATGCTTGTTGATTTAGCAAGAAATGATGTTGGCAAGGTCAGCCAATTCGGAAGTATTAAAGTGGATAAGTATATGAAGGTCGAAAAATACAAACATGTTATGCATATTGTTTCAGAGGTAAGCGGCCAAATCAAGGATAGCCAATCAAGCGTGGATGCTCTCGTATCTTGCTTGCCAGCAGGTACTGTTTCGGGCGCTCCAAAAATCAGGGCGATGCAAATAATCAATGAGCTCGAAGGTGTCAAGCGAGGAATTTATTCAGGGGCAGTCGGCTATTTCTCCCAAAATGGAAACATGGATTTTGCTCTTGCAATCAGGACAATGGTCATTAAAAACAATAAAGCCTATATACAAGCAGGTGCGGGCATCGTGTTTGACTCAGTGCCTGAAAAAGAGTATGAGGAAACAATCCATAAATTGAAAGTATTTTTGGAGGGGAATTCATGATTTTATTAATCGATAATTATGATTCATTTACGTATAACTTGTATCAATATTTAGGGGAATTGGGAGAAGAAGTGAAAGTCGTTCGCAATGATGAGCTGACAGTGGAAGACATAAAAAGGCTTGCGCCAGCAAGTATTGTTTTATCTCCAGGTCCTGGCCGGCCGGAAAATGCAGGTATTATGGTTGAAATCATAAAGCAATTGCATCAGGACTTTCCGATCTTAGGAATTTGCCTAGGACATCAGGCAATTGGCTATGCTTTTGGGGCAGAAGTAAAAAGAGCAGACAATATCATGCACGGAAAAACCTCCTATTTGGCTGAAGTAAACAATGATCCATTGTTTGCAGATTTAATAAAGCCTATTGAAGTGATGCGCTATCACTCTCTAGTTATCGAAAAAGACACACTGCCGAAATCTTTTGAAGTGTTAGCTGTATCTCAAGATGATCAGGAAATTATGGCAATCAAACATAAGGATTACCCAGTATACGGTTTTCAGTTTCATCCAGAATCAGTCGGAACAGCCACAGGCAAGCAGCTTCTTGCCAACTTTATTATAGAAACAGGAAAGGGAGTATTGAGATGAAGGGTTATTTACAAAAGATAATGAATCGAGAATCACTAACTGAAGCGGAAATGCTCGACGTCTCGAGAACCTTTTTTACAGATAGTATCACAGACAGTCAATTGGCAGCATTTATAACTGCTTTAAAACTGAAAGGAGAAAGTGTCGACGAAATTGTAGGTTTGGTAAGAGCAGTTAGAGAGCAGACTTTGAAATTCGGTCATGTAGCTGGTTGTATCGATAATTGCGGAACTGGTGGCGATGGATCACACAGCTTCAATATCAGCAGCACATCTGCTTTCGTACTAGCAGGAGCAAACATTCCGGTAGCGAAGCATGGAAACCGAAGTATTTCAAGCAAGACTGGAAGTGCAGATGTTCTTGAACACTTAGGTATCCATTTAAATGTAACACCTGAGCAAAACGAACAGCAGCTGAAGGAAGTCGGTATTACCTTCTTATTTGCACAGCATGTTCAGCCAAAAATGGGCAGGATTATGAAAGTAAGAAGAGAGCTGGGCATTCCGACCATTTTTAACTTGATTGGTCCTTTAACAAACCCAATTGAACTGGAAACACAGGTACTTGGCATTTACAGAAGAGATTTCACAGAGCTGTTTGCTGAAAGCCTGAAGCGATTAGGACGGAAAAGAGCCGTTGTACTAAATGGCGCCGGCGGAATGGATGAAGCATCACTTCAAGGAGAGAATGAGCTGGTTATTTTGGATGAAGGAAAAATCAGAAAGGTGATTCTGCGTCCTGAAGAAGTGAATTTGCCAGTGTACAGCAATGAAGCAATTCGCGGCGGAGATGCAAAGGACAATGCTGAAATTTTACTTAAAGTGCTCAAAGGGGAAAAAGGAGCATATCGGGATACTGTCTTATTAAATGCAGGCATTGGTATATTTGCTGCAGGCAAGGCAGGCAGCATTGAAGATGGAATCGAGCTTGCCAGAAACAGTATCGACAGTGGTGCAGCTTATTCTAAGCTGGAACAGTTAGTAGCAAACAGTTCATTATATGAGAAAGCAGGGATATGAGATGGAAACAATTTTAGATAAAATAATCGCAAAAAAAATAGCTGTTGTCGAGGAATTAAGAAATCAAAAAGATGTCCTACAAAACAGTCCAGTCATTTCGAAAAATTCCTTTGTAGAAAGATTGGCAAAAGCAGATCAACTGGCTGTTATTGCCGAGTTTAAAAGAGCTTCACCTTCAAAAGGGGATATCAATATTGGTTTAGATCCAAAAGAGCAAGGCTTAAAATATGTACAATACGGCGCTGATGCAATGTCTGTATTGACGGACGGTCCCTTTTTCAAAGGTAGCTATGAAGACTTGGAACGAGTCAGCTCAGCTATTCCTATTCCTGTCTTATGTAAAGACTTCATTATTGATGAAATTCAAATAGATTTTGCTAAAGCTAAGGGAGCAAGCCTTGTGCTGTTGATTGCTGCAGCCCTTGATGATACAAAGCTGAACCGTCTTTACGAGTATGCAATAGAAAATGGCTTAGAGGTGCTAATGGAGGTTCATAATGAAGAAGAGCTTGAGCG
This sequence comes from Bacillus sp. (in: firmicutes), assembly GCA_031179905.1. Lineage (GTDB taxonomy): Bacteria > Bacillota > Bacilli > Bacillales > Cytobacillaceae > Niallia. Next base: position 8,887 of record JAPSHL010000027.1, read on the forward strand.
GGCCTTACAAACAGACTGCCTTCTTATTGGAGTAAATAACAGAGACTTGAAAACATTCCATGTCTCCTTGGAAGTTACCGAACGTTTGGCACCAATTATTAAAGAGGCTGGCAGGTATTTAGTGAGCGAAAGTGGAATTGCTACACAGGAGGATATCGACAGAGTTGTTGCAGCAGGTGCAAATGCTATACTTGTCGGCGAAACCTTTATGAAAGCATCCAATCTCCAAGAAACATTAACAAGCATGAAAGTGAAAATATAAGGGAAGTGACGGTAAATGAATGTTAAAATATGCGGAATACGAGCAGAAGAAGAAGCACTTTGCGCAGTTAAGAACGGAGCTAAAGCTATCGGATTTGTCTTCGCAGAAAGCAAACGGAAAATAGAGCCGGAAAACGCAAAAACAATTATCGATAAACTTCCTGAAAACATCTGGAAAGTCGGGGTCTTTGTCAATGAATCAAAAAAAAGAATTGAAGAAATTGTCCGGATTTCAGGCATCAACGTCATTCAGCTCCATGGGGATGAGTCCAGTGAACTCGCATCTTCCTTCCAATTACCAGTAATTAAGGCATTCAGCATAAAGGACGAAAACGACTTAAAAGAAATTGCAGACTTCCAGTCAGATTATATTCTTTTAGACAGTGCCAGAGAACGCTACTTCGGGGGGAACGGCAAGGTATTTGATTGGAATATCGTCAAGAACTATGACTTTAAAGGGAAAAAAGTCATTCTTGCAGGTGGTTTAAACACAGAAAACGTAAGCCAGGCAATGGCAATGGTTAATCCGTTTATGCTTGATGTATCAAGCGGTGTAGAAACAGATGGAAAAAAGGACTTGCAGAAAATTCAAGCATTTTTAGATAAAGCAATTGCTCATTAAACAAATAGGAGGCAGCAATCATGACAGTAAACTATTCATTTCCAGACAGCACAGGACATTTCGGCATTTACGGGGGAAGATATGTTCCAGAAACATTAATGACAGCAGTCGTTGAATTGGAAAATGCCTACCTCGAGGCGAAAAAGGACCCAGCATTTCGTGAAGAATTAAATTATTTGCTGAAAGACTATGTAGGCAGAGAAACTCCGCTATATTATGCAGAAAGACTGACAAAGCATTTAAAAGGAGCGAAAATTTACTTAAAGAGAGAAGATCTAAACCATACAGGAGCACATAAAATCAACAATGCTATCGGCCAGGCACTTTTGGCAAAAAGAATGGGCAAATCAAAAGTGGTTGCCGAAACAGGAGCAGGCCAGCACGGGGTGGCAACAGCCACAGCTTGTGCGCTGCTCGGTTTAGAATGTACGATCTTTATGGGCGAAGAGGATATTAGAAGACAGAAGCTGAACGTATTCCGAATGGAGATGCTTGGTGCAAAGGTGGAAAGTGTCACTTCCGGAAGTGCTACATTGAAGGATGCCTGTAATGAGGCACTGCGCTATTGGGTTACAAATGTATTGGATACCCATTATATACTCGGTTCTGTGATGGGGCCGCATCCATTTCCTATGATGGTCCGCGATTTCCAAAGTGTCATCGGTACTGAAACGAAAGCACAGTTTTTAGAAAAAGAAGGCAGGCTGCCAGAAGCAGTGATTGCGTGTATCGGAGGCGGCAGCAATGCAATGGGGATGTTCTACCCGTTCATTGAGGATAAGGAGGTTGCTCTATATGGCGTGGAAGCATCAGGACACGGACTTCATACAGATAAGCATGCTGCGTCATTAACAAAAGGCAAACCAGGAGTACTGCATGGTTCTTATATGTATTTATTACAGGATGAGGATGGACAAATTCAAGAAGCACACAGCATTTCAGCAGGGCTTGATTATCCTGGTGTAGGACCGGAACACAGCTATTTGAATGATATTGGCAGAGTAAATTACGAATCAGTTACTGATGATGAAGCGTTTGAGGCATTGCAGCTGCTTTGCCGTTTAGAAGGTATTATTCCTGCATTAGAAAGCTCTCACGCGATTGCGTACTGCTTAAAGCAAGCCCCACAAATGAATCAGGACGAAACAATTGTTGTTTGCTTATCAGGCAGAGGAGACAAGGATGTTAATACAGTAATGGACAGAATGGGAGTGGATCAATAAGATGGTGACAATTGCAGAGCGTTTTGCAGAAGTTGAAAAGAATGGCGACAAAGCCTTTGTTCCTTATATTATGGCAGGTGATGGAGGCCTTGAAACATTAGAGGAAAAAATTAAGTTTCTTGAAAGCAGCGGAGCTACCGCAATCGAGCTTGGCATCCCGTTTTCTGATCCAGTTGCTGATGGACCAATCATTCAAGCTGCGGGAATCCGTGCACTTCAAACAGGAACAACTTTGAAGAAAGTGTTTGAAACATTAGCTTCCTTCCGTGAGGCAACAACAATTCCGATTGTCTTCATGACATATTTAAATCCAATAATTGCCTATGGCATTGAGGATTTCTTTAAATCATGTGAAACCTCAGGCGTAAACGGATTAATCGTGCCAGATATGCCAATTGAAGAAGAAGGCCTTGTGCTGTCTGCGGCTGAAAAGTATCATGTAGAAATTATCCGTCTTGTAACATTGACAAGTTCAATAGACAGAATTGAGCAGATAGCGAAAAAAGGAAACGGCTTTTTATATGCAGTTACCGTAACAGGAACAACTGGTGCTAGAACAGTATTCCAAGAACAATTAGGAGAGCATCTGCTGAAAGTAAAAGAAGTCAGTCCTATTCCAGTATTAGCAGGTTTCGGTATTTCAACACCTCAGCATGTTAAAAATATGACCCAATATTGCGACGGCGTAATCGTCGGCAGCAAAATAATAGAGTTGTTTGAGAAAAATGATTTAGATGAAATTAGAAGCTTGATAGCAGCCAGCAAGAAGGTATCTGTTTAAGGATAAACATCAGAACCAACAATATCCCAATTCAAAAAAGGCAGAAGATACTTTCTGCCTTTTTAATAGGAAGCTATTAAAAGTAGAGTTTATAACCATACATAATAGAAACAAGCAATAAAGCCACTAGTAACCCAGGAAGAAGGTTAGCTACTTTGAATTTTGTAAGTCCCATTAAATTTAAGCCAATAGTAATAATCATTACCCCACCAGTGGCTGACATTTCCACTATAAATTGATCCATTAAGTCACGCGGAATAACCCGGTCTATTTGGGTTGCAAAAACAGCAATTAATCCTTCATATAATATTACCGGAACAGCAGAAAAAAGAACGCCGATACCTATTGTGGAAGTTAATATAATAGCAATAAATGTATCTATAATTGTTTTTGTATATAACACATCGTGATTGCCCCTAATTCCGCTGTCTAATGCACCAATAATACCCATTGCGCCTATTGCGAATATTAAGGTCCCGGTAACAAACCCTTGTGAAATGCTTCCTTGTTTATTTGAACCAACTTTTTTCTCTAACCACTCACCCATGTTGGTTATTTTATCTTCAATCGCTAATATTTCCCCAATTATCGCACCTATGGAAAGACTCAAAATAACAATCGTAAAATTCTCCATTTTAAGTGCCATTTGAATTCCTAAGACTACAATGGATAATCCCATTATTTTCATAACCGCTTCCTTCATATTACTAGGTATCCGCCTAAGAATACTGCCTAGTAATGCACCAATCATGATACCTATTCCATTAACCAGAGCTCCCATTAAAATCATCATGTTCCACCTATCTATCTCTATTAGTTGTCTCCTAAGATTATAGGAGTAAATTATATATAAATAAAGATGAAGTTTTAAATGGTAACATGAAGAGAGTATTTTTATGGATAGTTCTAGGAAAATAGCTATTAAAGTCTATTCTTATACTAAAAATGTTCTATCTACCAACCCCCCCTGAAACATCTATAATCTGCCTTCTAAATTTATTAAAAACATTATAATGCTTATTATGTTTAATTATGTTTAAAACAAGCAACTGTGCAAACTTTATTAATTATTGTGAGAATGCTCCTGAAGTGATAGATTTATATCGGATCAGCGGGGAATCCAACTATTTACTAAAAGTTATGACAGATTCGATCGATTCCCTTGCCTTGTTATTAGATTCCTTAATGAAATTTGGACTTTTACACCCGATAATCGTTATAAAAGTGATTTTGAGAAGAACATCTCGTTTTGACCTTTTGCGCACAATAAATCCTCTTTACAGGATGGCAGTTAATATTGAGTATGCAAACACTAGGTATTTAATAAGGTCTCTGTATTATCTTCCTATCTATAAAAAATTTACGTAAGAAATTTCCTAAAGCGCCAAGTAGCACCTACATTTCTTTCTGAATTGCTTTAATTGTTTCAGGAATACCTATTTCAAATGGTGTTTTAACTAGAGGACCAATATTATGTTCATATTTACTGCCATCTAAGTAAACAGGTGTTTCAGTTAAATAAGACATTTCACCCATCTCTCGCATTACAGGGCTGAAGAGACCTATTAATTTTATCGTGTATTTAGTTAATGGTATGACTGGAGATACATTTCCTGCTGCAGATTGGGCAATCTTAATAAGTCTCTTTCCAGTAATGATACTTCCAGGGATATTCCAACTTTGCCTGTATGCCTGATCTTTTCCTGCCAGTTCGATGATCATCTTTGCAGCATCGGGAAGATATACGTATTCCCTTGGGATAGACAAAGCTCCAATATAGGATGATAGTTTTCCTTTCGCTATATTTTCTATTGTCATGCCTAAATAGGAATTGAAGTTTGCCGAAGGTCCATAATAATCTGGCAGTCTAACAATCATAGGCTCTGCATTTGGCCAATCTGTACTATAAATTAGTTTTTCTAACTCCAATTTTATTTTCCCCTTTTTTGTATGAGGAATCTTTGAGTGCTCTTCGTCGACTAAATGTTTTGTTGCTCTACCGTAAGGATATATTCCATCAATAAAAACAACCTTTTTTCCAAGTTTATTTGCAGCAGCCATAACTGCTTTCCCTAAAGGAAGCTGGGAGTGCATCATTTCTTGATAGGGAACAGCTACACATTGGAAGATGATGTCAGCATCTTTAGCAGCGTCATAAATGCTGTTTTCGTCAAAGGCATTCCCTGCTTTTATCGTCAATAAACTGCTGTTACCTAATTTTTCTTTTAACAGATGGAGCTTATCAATTGACCTGCCAAAGGCGATTGTTTGGATTCCATTTTTAAGCAGTTCATTAGTAATCGCAGCTCCTGTTCCACCAGTTGCCCCTAAAACAATAACTTTTTTCATAGTAAATTCCCCTTTTATGTTATTTAGTGATTAATCAATAACTGTGATTTTATAAAAAAGACGATATTTAATCGTCTATTTTCATCAATTGCGGTAAATTTAGCGATAATGATAAATTACACAGCATTCCCCGAGCTAAAAATAATAATGTTTTTTCAGAAGGGTTAGAAGCGCCGGCAGTTTTAAAGGCATTGTAAACAGTTGTTTGTATTTTCAGGAACTCATCCTGCATAAGAGCAACAATATTGTCTTCTCTTATTGTCTGGGCCTGCATTTGCAGCAAGATTTCATTCTCATGATTTTTCATGATTCCTTCATATGCATGAATCAGTTCATTTTCAAGGTTATCTGCAGAAGCAGATTGAATAACCTGAAGAAAGGCAGCATGAATTCTTGACCAGGATAATTTTAATGCTTCCTCTAATAAGAGCTCTTTAGAAGAAAAGAAGCGAAAAATATATGGCTGAGAAATTTCAGCCTTATTGGCAACTTTCATTGTTGTTGCCCGATAATAACCTTCCTGTGCAAACACTTCGATGGCGGCAGACAGGATTTCATCCCGACGATTAACTGTATTTTGCTGTTTTTTTTCCAATAAGTTTCACCCTTAATGTGTTAGTGATTAATCAATTACTAACGCAAATATAAATTAAAAAAACAAAAAAATCAAGTAGTTGAAATAATTATATTTTATAAAAATAAAATTAATTAGGTTGTGTAGTAGGAAAATGAACTTGTTATTTTGTTATTAAAGTTAATTATTGAATATCATTACTTATATAGTGTATAATTACAATAAAATATGTGGTGCTATATTATGTTGGAGGTTATGTATGATTGCTATTGTTATTCTTACGCTAGTGGTTCTGTTGATTCCATTTGTTTTTTTCTTTAAAAATAAAACGCATGTTGGTTTTATTGTTTTAGGGTACTTAATTTGTGCTGCACCTATGTTATATGTCGTTTTTGACGATATGATAAATAATTATGAAGATGCTAATATTGGCTTAGGTCTAGGGATATTTCTAACATGGGCACTTACTGCTAGTGTTTACGTGGCCTGGTTAATTTCTTTTATTAGATCTAAACGCAAAATTAATTAGCAGCCCTAGTGTATATGTTAAAAATAAAATTAGTTAGTGTCTTTTTACAATGGGTGCTTCCTTTTCATAAAGGAGAGCGCTTTTTTCTGTTACTAAAAAAACTTTTTAATATCCGCCTTATATTTGATAACATCAAAGAATTGCACGGAATTAATAGTGAAAATATAACAGGTGGTTTTCTTCAAGAGCAGATCAATCTTTTAACATAATATCATAAGCAGATTGTTATTATTAAAGCCAGGGAACTGTGTACAGCAATGCAAAAAAGAATACTTAAAAAAGATATGAGCATGAGAGCAATGACAATTTAGTTTTATTAAATATTCTGGCAAATAGTGTCATCGATATGATTTTGGACTTATAAAAAAGGGAGATGAGCAAGGAGAGTAGGAAGAAGGTATTTGAGGTGCTCAACATCTATAGGCTGCATGGACTCAAAAGTCTAAATGAATTATCACATGGGGATATCGATGGTGATGGTGAATGTTATTCGAACACCACCGATGGTAAAGAGATTATAGAAAGTGGATGATCTGCTTGATTTAGTTTGGAGTAATAAATGTTAAAAGAAAAAACCAGAAAAATAAAATTCAGGTTTTATAGTTAGTTATATTTACATCATCGAAAAAACGAGATACAGCGTAGCTACTACGTGCATGGCTTGCTTATTTAAGAGAAGCAAAGGAAGTATATCGAATATTGCACTTCTTACCCAGTGATTTAGTATTATTTACTTGTTGTGCATAGTCAATCCACTGATATTGTTTTGCTTTGTTATCTAGTACTTTGCTAATTTCAGCTTCAATTTCGTTCATTGGGCTGACTGCTTCTGTTAATGTATTTCAAAATAAGCAGCTGCCTGCTGATGTGGCAGCTGCTCTTTAAGAATTCATAATAACTGGACCTTTGAATCAGCTATCTGTGCTAAAGACTATTCCTAATTTATTATAAAATTGTAACCGTTCTTTTTGTAACTTGGTAACCTGTTTATCATATCTTTTTCAAAAATCCCCATCAATTTTTCATTCATGATAAATGACCATCTTTCCGAAAAATATTACGTGTGAATCAGATGAATGGGTTTATTTTCGAAATTGCTACGAGGCTATTGAAGTAAATTACCTCAATTTTTCTCTGACATATTGTACTTTTTAAGGAAGCGGTCAACTCTACCTCCTTTATCAGCGAATTTCTGCTTACCTGTGTAAAATGGATGTGAATCAGAACTAGTTTCTACCTTAATAAGCGGATAAGTATTTCCATCTTCCCATTCAATTGTTTCATTTGACTTTTTCGTAGAACCTGTTAGAAACTTGAAGCCGCTATTCGTATCCATAAATACTACCTTTTGATAATTTGGATGTATGTTTGCTTTCATATTATCACCTCATTTAATTTATATTCTTTATGATAATCGAAATCATTACGTTTTGCAAGCAATGTGCACTTTTTAAAACAATACTTAAGAAATTAGACATAGCAATCTATATTGTAAAGTTATTCCGTTTTTTTATTCTGCCCGAAAACTTTACTTGTTTTAGAATGGTGTGATTTTTGGAAGAGAGCAGAGTGCCTTGAAAAAAGTATTAGTGGAGATCTTTGCATAACTGACAAAAAAAATAAATCACCTTATAGGCGAATATGGACAGTCGTTATTGCTCCTGCTTATTTATACTTAGGCAGGAAGGAGATTGCTGAAGAACTTACGCAAGAAATATTTATAAAGTGGACCAATATCAATAATATACTGCCGGCTGGTGTGGCGAATGATTATGCTTTACATACAAATAAAAACAAATTTGGTAAGCTGCTGATCTTATGTATGTGTACATTGCTTTCGAATTCATCGAAGGAAGAATTTATTTTTAACTGTTTAGAAAGAACCGGCTGTCATAAAAGTAGCCGATTCTTTTTACTATAGTTTTAATCAGCAACGACTGCAAATTATTGTACGGTAGGTATAATCGTAGCTAGTTCCTTATCAGGGTATTTTTTCTCGATCTCATGAATATCCTTAAACTCTGTGCTCTGACCCTCTTCAAGTAGCACTATTTTGTTTCCCATTCCATATGAACAGTAATTCTCCCTTGTTTATTTCATTTTGGAGCAACAGGAAACGGATAAAGCCCTGGTTTTTAGCTACTAAAGGAGAACGTTTTTTATAGATTTCCATGACCTCATCGGCTATTTTAACTGGCACTGGAAAGTTAAATAGACGATAAACGTGAAGCATAACTTCTCTAAACGTGATTTTTTACTATCGTGCCATAAATTTATCAGAAAATTCACGGTATAGAAGGAAAGCATATAGAAAATATGGAATTATAAAGCATAGAAACCTAGCAAAATGTTTTCCTTAAACAGTAGCATATGACAACACAGAAAGGGGGGGATTGTTTTGCAGGTTAGGGTGCTGAAGCCAAAGGATGCAAAAGATTACTGGAATTTACGGTTAACGACATTAAAGCAGCATCCGGATGCATTTTTATTAACAGTGGAAGAAGAACTAAAACGGCTCTATCCGATTAAGAGGATTACTGCACTTTTAAAGGATCCGACTAGGATTACGATTGGGGCTTTTGTTGCTGAACGCCTTGTGGGCAGTATTACACTTCAAATGGAAACCTATAAAAAAATTAAGCATAAGGCAAGTGTGCTGTCTTTTTTTATAGAAGATGATTATCGCAATAGGGGGATTGGCAAACGGCTTTTGACAGAGGTAATTACCTTATCAAAGAGACATGATATTGAGCAATTGCTTTTGGCTGTTGTCTCTACTAATGAAGGGGCTATTGCTTTATACGAATCATTTGGGTTTACTGTTTTTGGAGTGGAAAAGAACGCCTTAAAAGTTAATGGGCAATATTTTGATGAGCAGCATATGATTTTTTATCTTTAGCGAATGGTTAGTTTCTGGTGAAAGGGAGAGGTAAACATGGGAACAAAAAGTGTTGGCATATTGTTGTTTGATGATGTGGAAGTACTAGATTTTGCAGGTCCTTTTGAAGTGTTGTCGATAGCAGCTTTTAAAGATCGTGAGGATATTAAACCATTTAAGGTAGAAACAGTTTCTGAAACAGGCGAGATGATTGCAGCAAGAAACGGGCTGAAAGTGCTGCCAAGCTATTCATTCGAAAATGCCCCAGTATTTGATATTCTTATCATTCCAGGCGGACCAGGAGCAAGATTAACAGAATTACATAATGATAATCTGATAGAATGGATAAAACAACAGGATAAATCAACTGAATTGACGACATCTGTTTGTACAGGAGCCCTGCTGCTTGCAAAAGCGGGACTTTTAGACGGCAAAAAGGCAACGACACATTGGGCTTCCTATGAGAGGTTTGCTGAACTTTTCCCAAAGGTAGAGGTCGTAAAAGGAGTGAAATTTGTGGATGAGGGCAGGATTGTTACATCAGGTGGCATTTCAGCAGGCATTACAATGGCTTTTCATCTTGTGGAAAGATTAGTTGGACCAGAGGAAAAAGGAATTGCAGCCAAAAGAATGGAGTATGATTTGCTGGATAATACATAACAAAAAGAGGCATTATATTTATCTTCTCATAGTGCTGAAATTTACTACTCGAATTCTATTAAAAGCGAGTGGTAAGCTTTGCAATATTAACAACATCTAAAAATAAAAACTGCTGATAAACTTAATATCACATAAGTTTGTCAGCAGTATGAGAAGACTATTAAAAGCTATTTTGAAATTATTTTATTTATATGCGCTGGCTTCAAGTGTAAGGGCATTTTTTGACTTTAAGTATTGCTTAAACAGCTCAACAGAACGAGTTTGAATATCTGTCTTAGGGATAACATAGGAAAAGTTTCGGTTAATCTGCTCATTTTTTAGCCGGATGGAATGGATTGTTTTCATATAAAGCTCTTTTAGAATCGAATACTTGGAAACAATTGAAATACCAATCCCTGCCTCTACAGATTCTTTAATGATTTGCGTACTGCCAAACGACCTTAAAATAAGCGGAGAAAAGGTATGTTTATCAAACAGTTTGTCAATAACCTCTCGTGTACCGGAACCTTCTTCCCTTAAAATCCATGTTTCACCGTATAAGCTCTCTAAATCTATCGTTCGAAAGCTCGCTAAAGGATGATCGGAACTTACGATGATTACCAGTTCATCTTGTTCAAAAGGAGTGATGTGAAGGTGAGGATGACTTTTGACCTCTCCATCAATAATGCCAATATCAAGGCCGCCGTCAAGAACTTGCTTAATAATTCTGCTGGAATTGTTGATTGAGACTTTCGGTTCTATCAATTGGTGTGCTTTCATGAAATCAGAAATATACCTTGGCAGTAAGTACTCACCGAAGGTATAGCTTGAGCCGATTAAGAGGGGACCGCTCACAACTTTCGTAATATCATCGATAAGACCTTCAGCCTGTTCATATTCCTTGAGGATTCGCTTCGCATGATAATATAATATTTCACCAGCTCGAGTGAGCCGGACGTATTTGTTCGTCCGATCGAAGAATTTCACTTCATACTTCTTTTCCAACGCTTTAATGGAAAGCGTTACAGCAGATTGTGTAATATGGAGCTCTTCGGCAGCTCTAGTAAAGTTTTTCTTTTCAGCAACTGTGACAAACGTCAATAAATGATAATCCAATCCTTTCACACTCTCCTTATGCCAGATTTTGAAGTTCTTAGTGCGTACTCCATTTTTAAGTATATACATAGTTCGCTGAGAATAATGGTAAATCCTTTAATAATTCAAAAAATACTGATAATTTACTATTTCTACAATATGATCGTTTATAAAGCAAATAAATTGTGACTATTTCGATAATGAAAATATTTTCCTTGAATAAATAGCGGTAAACATCTATAATCAATAATGATTCTCAAATAGAACTGTTTAAAAAAATTAAAGGAGTATATGATGATAAAGCGTTTTTTCACCTATTATTTACCACATAAAAAACTTTTCATACTTGATTTTTCGAGCGCTGTCATTGTGGCAATATTGGAACTTGCCTTCCCAATGGCCGTTACTTGGTTCATCGATAAGCTCCTTCCTGAGGGAAATTGGAGTACCATCGTCTCTGTAAGCTGCGGCTTGCTGGCATTATATTTAATAAGCACTTATTTGCAATATATTGTGAACTACTGGGGGCATAAGCTAGGCATTAATATTGAAACGGATATGCGTGCACAGCTTTTTAACCATGTTCAAAAACAAAGCTTCAAGTTTTTTGACAACACAAAAACAGGTCATGTCATGAGCAGGATAACGAATGACTTGTTTGATATTGGCGAGCTTGCCCATCATGGACCAGAAGATTTGTTCATTGCAATCATGACATTTGTCGGCGCCTTCTGGATTATGCTGACAATTAATGTAAAGCTTGCACTTATCGTTATATTCATCGTGCCGGTGCTGGTATGGCTTATCACATATTGCAATAAAAGCATGAATAAAGCATGGAAGCATATGTATAGCGATATTGCCGATGTTAATGCCCGTGTCGAAGACAGTGTATCGGGTGTGCGTGTTGTCCAATCTTTTACGAACGAGAAATTTGAGATGGAGCGTTTTTCTGTTAATAATAAACGTTTCAGAAAAGCGAAAATCGTTGCTTACAAAGTAATGTCTTTGACTTCATCTTCCGTTTACATGTTAATGCGCTTCTTCACGTTAGTTGTGTTGGTTTACGGAGCGTGGCTGACATTCAATGGTCAGCTGACAAACGGGGAGCTAGTAGCATTTATTCTTTATGTTAACATTTTGCAAAAACCAATTGATAAAATCAGCACATTGCTGGAGCTTTACCCGAAAGGTATGGCTGGTTTTAGACGTTTCTTAGAACTTCTTGATTCAGAGCCTGAGATTCAAGACCGGAAAGATGCTGTTGAAGTGCCTGAGTTGCGCGGGGACATCCAATTTAGTGACGTGACATTCGGCTATGACAGCAGGACAGTTTTGGATCAAATCAGCCTGAATATTAAAGCAGGAGAAACCGTTGCCTTTGTCGGTCCTTCCGGTGCAGGAAAAACGACGATTTGTTCGCTGGTACCAAGATTTTATGACGTAACTAACGGTGCAATAAAAATTGACGGCATGGATATCCGTGATATGACGAAGCATTCCTTACGTTCCCAAATAGGAATCGTCCAGCAGGATGTATTTTTGTTCACAGGAACATTAAAAGAGAATATTGCATATGGAAAACTAGATGCAACAGATGAGGAAATACATGCAGCAGTCAAAAGAGCTCATTTGGAGGATTTAATCCGCAAGCTGCCTGACGGCTATGAAACGCAAATAGGAGAGCGCGGCTTAAAGCTATCCGGAGGCCAAAAACAGAGGCTTGCTATTGCAAGAATGTTCTTGAAAAACCCGCCAATTCTTATTCTTGATGAAGCTACCTCTGCTCTTGATACGGAAACAGAGCAAATTATTCAGGCATCATTAAATGAACTTGCAAAAAACCGCACAACATTAGTGATTGCCCACAGACTTGCAACAATCCGCAATGCCGACCGCATTGTGGTTGTTACAGAAAACGGGATTGAAGAGGAAGGAGGACATGATGAATTGATTGAAAAGGGCGGAATTTTCGCTAATCTTCATCGTGTTCAATACCAACGCTAAAAATTTAGGATGCCTTTTTACAAGGCATCTTTTTTTTCAACATTAGTAATTGAAGTTAGTATCTAATATGCGATATATTGGTTATAAGTTATTTATTTTATGGAGGTGTTGGTTACATGCGTCCGATTTTATTAGGTGTTGCGTCTGCCTTTTTTTTTGCGTTTACTTTTGTTTTGAATAAAGCGATGGAGATGAATGGGGGAAGCTGGGTTTGGAGTGCGTCATTGCGTTATTTTTTTATGGTACCCTTTTTAGTGGTAATCGTTTTATTCAGAGGGAATCTTAAACCCATTTTACTGGAGCTTCGCGATAATGCGTTTAAATGGATTTTGTGGAGTTCGGTTGGGTTTGGGATCTTCTACTCATTTATTTGTTTTGCATCTGCTTATGGACCAGGCTGGTTAGTTGCTGGAACATGGCAGCTGACGATCATTTCTGGTACGCTCCTTGCACCGCTGTTTATGGAGAAGGTAGCAACAAAAGACGGCAAAATTATCTATGCTAGAAAAAAAATCCCCCTTAACAGCTTAAGTTTCTCCTTTTTAATTATTATTGGAATTGCTTTTATGCAGATCGAATTTGCGATAAGTTTATCACCCTCACAAGCACTGCTCTGTCTTATTCCAATTCTGATTGCATCATTCGCTTACCCGCTGGGCAATCGAAAAATGATGGAGGTGTCAAGTGGCCGGTTTGATGTTTTTCAGCGTGTGCTTGGCATGACTATCGCTAGTTTGCCGTTTTGGATTATCTTGTCTGTCTATGGATGGATGACAGCTGGAGCACCGTCTGCCATGCAAGTATACCAGTCAGGAATTGTTGCTGTTTTTTCCGGTGTAGTTGCCACTATTCTCTTTTTTGCAGCAACAGATTTAGCAAAGGATAATATGCAGAAACTTGGTGCGGTTGAAGCGACACAGTCATTTGAAGTGCTTTTTGCTTTAATAGGTGAAATGGTTTTCTTATCTGCGGGTTTGCCAAGCACCGTTTCACTGCTCGGAATTGGAATTGTCATTATTGGGATGGTGTTACATAGTATATTTTCCCGCAATTTAAAAAAACTAGGATTAGCTAAAAGTGCATAAAGCTTTATGATTATTAAAGTTTTGTTAATAATTGAATTTTTTTTACTTATTATGCAGGTATATGTATACTATGGTATGGAATGGTAACAACAGCGATCGTATTAAATGAATGACAGTCATGATTTTGGCTATCACTTCTAAGAAACTAGATTTGGAGGACCAACAAAAATGACCAATGAAGAAAACAAAGTAATAAAGCTGATTGCCCTGGATATGGACGGAACCCTATTAAACAGCAATGGAGAAATCCCTGAGGAAAACCGGAAAGCGATCAAGGAGGCACAAGATGCCGGCATTCATGTTGTTTTAAGTACAGGCAGATCAATCGCAACATGCAAGGAACATGCTGAAAGTCTATTCCTTAAAACATATTTAGTCACAGTAAATGGCAGTGAGATATGGGATTGGCAAGGCAATTTAATTGAGCG
>JAPSHL010000028.1 GCA_031179905.1 Bacillus sp. (in: firmicutes)
ATTTGGATCTTTAGCCGCTACTACTACTCTTTTCACTCCAGAATCTTTGACTAGATTAGCACATGGCGGTGTTTTCCCATAATGGGAGCAAGGCTCCAATGTAACATATAGTGTAGCCCCTTTTGCTTGATCCCCTGCCATATTAAATGCGTGAACCTCTGCATGAGGTTCTCCAGCCTTTCTATGCAGACCTGAGCCGACAATAACCCCATCCTTTACTAAAATCGCACCGACAACTGGATTAGGGTTTGTTTTTCCCTTCGCAGTTTCAGCAAGATCCAATGCCATCTTCATAAAATTATGATCATTTTTCATCATCATTTTGCTCCTCAAATAGTCACAATTTCTTCTTGCAATGGTATATGTCCAGATTTCTGCACTTTTGTATCCAAGTACTTCTCATTGAACTCTGATCTGTCTCCCCATAATGGAACATTCTCTTTGGCAGTTAATCCAATTTTTTTAAGTGCTTCCAACTTTTTAGGATTATTCGTGATTAGTTTAACTGGCTTTGTACGCAATGCTTGCAAGACACTGATTGGTTCTTCATAGCTTCTTGTATCATCTGCAAAATCAAGAGCATGATTTGCCTCAACTGTATCCATTCCTTCCTGCTGTAGCAAATAAGCTAATGATTTTGTGAACAGACCGATTCCTCTGCCTTCATGATTGGCAAGATAAAAGAGAGCACCGCTGCCGTTTTCAACGATCATCTTCATTGACTGATGCAGCTGGAACCCGCAATCACAGCGTTTGCTTCCAAAAATATCACCTGTATGACAAATGCTGTGCATGCGGATAAGCGTATCTTCTGTATGTTCAAAATCACCGTATACTAACACAGACGACTGCTGAAGGTCAGCAAGCTGCATAGAAGGCAAACTGCTCAAAAGCTCCTCTTTAGACTGCTGCTCTGCTATTGGCAGCCATGTGTACCATTGGAATGTGACAACTTTATCTTCAAGCTGCACAGGCAGCTTTACTGGCCCAACAAGACATAATTTTTTATCTTCCTTAAAGGGAATCATTTTCATTCTATCTTGAAGAAGATCAATTACTTCTTTTTTCATATTTAGGTCTCCTTTAAATTTCATCTACCTTAATTTGTGTTCATTCAGATATTTTTATCAAACCACTTACTATATGTAAGTAAGTATATATATATAAGAAGATAGCGTCAAGTAATTAATTTACCTATTTTTCACTAGCTTTTTATATATACTTACAAAGTGATAATTATTATCATATAGGAAGATACTTATTTGTACAAATAACTATTTTTCTACTTTACAGTCATTTTTTTCTTCATATAACGGATAACTAATGATGAGATTATTGGGCTTATCAGCTTTTTTTTTACATATTTAAAGTTGTGTGGTTTAATAGTAAAATCTCTATAAGAGTTTTTTTATTTTAAAAAACAGTTTTCAACTCTTCCTTATAAAGAAATAGGAGGCGCTTCCATTGAAAGAGAAAGAAAAAAAGATAATAGACTCTGCGCTGAAATTATTCGCGCAAAAAGGATATTCCTCCACTTCTATTCAAGAAATAGCCAATGAATGCGGAATATCAAAAGGTGCTTTCTATATATATTTCAAATCGAAGGATTCGTTATTGTTCGCCATTCTTGATTATTATTACAAAGAATTAGTACAGCTTTTTGACAATATTAAACAAAATGACATTTCCGCCAAAGAAAAGCTAGTCGAACAGACTGCAGCCTTTTTTGAACATGCCCTGAAACATAAAGATTTTATTATTATGCAAACTCGTGAGCAGGCAATTCCCCTTAATGATTCGATTAAACACTTAATAATGCAGATGCAAACAGATATTAGAGAGTTTTCCTTAGCCTATCTGCTCGAATTATATGGAGAAAAAACGAGCCGCTTCCACTTAGATTTGCAAATTATGTACGAAGGTTTGCTTCAGTCCTTTTTAAGACTTCTTCTTCATGATCAAATTGACATGAATGCTAAAGATGTATCCGAATATTTATGGAGAAGAATGGATTCCATCGCAGCAGGGATTGTAGAAGATAACCCTGTATTCACGGAAGCAAATATTTATAGATTAATGCACAAGCCAAAGATTGACTTTATGGCAGATAATACTGAAAAAACAGTGAAAATTTTAAACAATATCCGCAAAATCACAGAAAATTATCCTAATAAGGATACAATCGATATTACCCTAGATGTGCTTGAAGCAGAAATTAAAACAGACGCACCAAGAATCCCAATTATTCAAGGAATGCTTTCTAATCTTGAAGGATATGAGGAACTGCAAACTTTGATTAATAAAATTAAAATACATTATCAGATAATTTCTTCTCATGAATGAATAGGTCAACTAATAAATAAAAATCTTTCATTTCATTATGAAAGATTTTTATTGTGTCCATAATGATATTATACACATTATGATGAGGTGAATTATTTTGCCGAATACCGTACTCACCGCTTTTCTGCGCCTGCCGATCAGTGTGAGGATTTTGTCAATCGCAGCTAGTATTATCCTATTCTTCGGATTAATCATCACCTTAGTGGAGCCAGAAACCTTTCCGACTTTTTTTGAAGGTGTTTGGTGGGCTATTATAACAGCCTCCACTGTTGGTTATGGTGATTATACCCCAACAACAATTGTAGGGAGAGTCGCAGGGATGCTGCTCATCCTAACTGGAGCAGGTTTTCTATCAACATACTTAGTAACTTTAGCAACAGCGGCAGTGGCTAGACAAAATGCCTTTCTTGAAGGGAAATCAACTTATAGAGGACAGAATCATATTGTGATTATCGGGTGGAATGAGCGATCTAAGACACTTGTTACTACGATCACTAAGGATGGAAAAAAATCAGTCATCACACTTATTGATGAATCCCTTAAGAAGAACCCGCTTCCTGATTCACTCCATTTTATCCAAGGTAATCCAAATATTGATGAAACACTTCTTCGTGCCAATATCGCACAAGCAAACAAGGTAATCATCACATCGGACCAAAGCAAAGATGAAATGACCGCAGACATGAATTCGATTTTGACACTGCTTGCTATAAAAGGGCTTAATCCAGAGGTACCTTGCATTATTGAAATATTGACTGCTGAACAAGTAACAAATGCACATAGAGCCGGAGCAGATGAAATCATTCAAACAAACCGTCTGTCAAGCTTCGTTATGCACAGCAGCCTCAATTCACAAGAAGCTATGATAGCCTTTCTCGATTTATTAGGAAACTTTAAAGATAAAAGGCTGCAAATTGTTTCAATGGGAGAATGGAAGAACGAAGAGATGCTGGATTTCGCTGCCCTCAGTTCGTATTTGCTTTTAGAAGATAAACTTTTATTAGGTATAAAAAGAGGAAACCAGTCCTTCATTAAACCAGGCGCAAAGTTTATAGTTGAAGAAAAAGATGAACTAATTTTGATTGCCGGTTTTTAAAAGGACATAAAAAACAGCGCTTCACTTCATCGTGAGCGCTGTTTTTTATGTTTAATTCTTTAAGTAGGTCTTGCATGCCTCCATACATTGCAAGCAAACTTCAGCGCAATATTGGCAGTGCTTATGGTCATGCTTTTGGCATTCTCGTGCACAATCCTCACAAATACGCATGCATATTTCAGCAAGTTCTTTCGCATATGGAGATTGGCGAATGATAGCCTGTTCTAAGTAGGCGCAAAATTCTAAGCATTCTCGGTCTGTTCGTATACAGTCTATCATCATGCTTGATTGATCCTCAGCAAGGCATTCATTCAAACAATGATTGCAGACTATCATACATTCTTGTAAAGCTCTTACTAATGACTGTTCCTGTTCTACTAGCATGGTACCCCTCCTATACACTTATGTACCCTAGTAGTTATTTATCCTTAAATCCTTTCCTGAAACATGAAAATGACAGAATTTAAAAAATGAAAAAGGACAAACCCAGTAGAAGATTGTCCTTTTTCTTAAGTAAATCTTATTTCAAACGGCTTTCAAGTTCCGCTTTTTTCTCTTCAAAGCCTGGTTTGCCAAGCAATGCAAACATGTTAACTTTATATGCTTCAACACCTGGCTGATCAAATGGATTTACACCAAGAAGGTATCCGCTGATAGCGCATGCTTTCTCGAAGAAATATACTAAGTATCCGAAAGTGTATTCATTCATTTCAGGAATTGTCACAATTAGATTCGGCACACCGCCGTCTGTATGCGCAAGAAGTGTACCTTCAAACGCTTTGTTGTTCACGAAGTCAACTGTTTTGCCAGCTAGATAGTTCAAGCCGTCAAGATCGCTTTCTTCTGCTTCAATTGTTAATTCATGGCGTGGCTTGTCCACTTTAACAACTGTTTCAAAAATATCACGACGGCCTTCTTGAACATATTGCCCTAATGAGTGCAAGTCAGTTGAGAAGTTAGCCGAAGATGGATAAATACCTTTTTGGTCTTTTCCTTCGCTTTCGCCGAAAAGCTGTTTCCACCACTCAGAGAAGTACTGAAGACCTGGTTCATAATTGATAAGCATTTCGATTGTTTTCCCTTTATTGTAAAGGACATTACGAACTGCAGCATATTGGTATGCAGCATTTTCACTAAGTTCAGATGAACTGAAGTCTTCACGAGCAGCTGCTGCACCTTTCATCATTGCCTCAATGTCTGCACCGCTAACTGCGATTGGAAGCAACCCTACTGCTGTAAGAACAGAGTAACGACCGCCGACATCATCAGGAATAACAAATGTTTCAAAGCCTTCTTCAGTTGCAAGTGTTTTTAATGCACCGCGTGCTTTGTCAGTTGTTGCATAAATTCTTGATTTAGCTTCTTCCGCTCCGTATTTTTGTTCTAAAAGCTTGCGGAAGATACGGAATGCGATTGCTGGCTCTGTTGTTGTGCCTGATTTAGAGATGACATTGATAGAGAAATCCTTGTCACCTAAGAAATCGATAACATCGCTCATATATGTAGAGCTGATGTCTTTTCCGATAAAGATGATTTGCGGAGTTTTTCTTTTCTCTTTAGACAGAGCATTGTGAAAGCTGTGGTTAAGCATTTCGATTGCTGCACGAGCACCAAGATAAGATCCGCCAATTCCGATTACAAGCAATACTTCAGAATCGTTTTGGATTTTTTGTGATGATTTTAAGATACGGGAAAATTCTTCTTTATCATAATCAACAGGAAGATCGATCCAACCTAAAAAGTCACTTCCAGCTCCAGTTTTTTCATGTAAGGAATGATGAGCTACTTTAACTGCATCAGATAGGTATGTAATTTCATGTTCTCCAAAAAAGCTTAATGCCTTTGAGTAATCAAAACGAACGTGTGTCATGAATGATCCTCCATTATATTTATTTTTGTATCCTCTTTCACTTTATCGAAAGTGTCCAAACTAATCAAGAATGAGAT
Organism: Bacillus sp. (in: firmicutes); assembly: GCA_031179905.1. Taxonomy (GTDB): domain Bacteria; phylum Bacillota; class Bacilli; order Bacillales; family Cytobacillaceae; genus Niallia. Next base: position 5,387 of record JAPSHL010000028.1, read on the forward strand.
TAGTTTGAAAGCGGATACATATTGGATTTTTTTCCGTTATTCATCTTTTAGTCACTATTACCTATTAAGTCCCAACTATTAACATAGCTGGGACTTAAAATGATTTACATAATAGTCAAGTGAAGTTTCCGATTTACAGGGAAGCTTTGTAAATGGCACGAACATCATCAGCCTTCAATACACGGAAGCGTCCGAAGTCTCCTCTTGCCATTGCTCTGTCTACCATCAGTTCGAGCTTGCTGTCATCTATATCATAGTCTGCCAGCCTTGACGGTGCTCCAATGCTGTTCCAGAATTCTCTAAGCTTTTCGATGCCTTCCAATCCTGCTTCTTCATCGGTTTTACCTTCTGGGTTAACTCCAAACACCCTAACAGCAAGCTGCTTGAATCTTGAAGGTTTGACATTTAAGTTATGCTTCATCCAATTAGGGAAGAGAATAGCAAGTCCCCCTCCATGTGGAATGTCATAAACAGCTGACACAGCATGTTCTATATTGTGAGTAGCCCAATCGCCTTGATAGCCCATGTTAAGCATTCCATTTAATGCCATGGTACCGGAATACAGGATTGTAGAACGATATTCATAATTCTCTAAATCGTTAACAAGTTTTGGACCTGTTTCCATCACTGTCTTAAGTAAAGATTCACACATATAATCTTGGAATTGTGTATTCTCTTCCAGATGGAAATAATGCTCAAGTACATGTGACATCATATCTACAATTCCATAAATTGTCTGATTTTTAGGTACTGTATATGTATTCTCTGGATCGAGGATAGAGAAAACAGGGAATGTAAGCGGGCTTCCCCAGCCGTATTTTTCTTGAGTTTCCCAGTTAGTAATAACAGATCCTGAATTCATTTCAGAGCCTGTAGCTGCTAATGTTAATACAGTTCCAAATGGAACAGCTTCACTTGGTATCGCTTTTCTTGTAACAATATCCCACGGATCTCCGTCATATTTCGCTCCGACAGAAATTGCTTTCGTGCAATCGATGACGCTTCCTCCACCAACAGCTAAAAGGAAATCAATCCCTTCTGTCTTACAGATATCTACCCCTCTTTGTACAGTAGTTAAGCGAGGGTTTGGTTCAACTCCTGAAAGTTCAAACACTTCTTTATTATTTTCTTTTAAAAGCTCAATAACTTGATCGTATAAACCGCTTCGTTTAATACTACCTCCACCATATACAAGAAGGATTTTATTTCCGTATGGAGCCAGTTGATCTGCGAGCTGGGATAGTTGACCTTTCCCAAAGATCAGTTTCGTCGGGTTATAGAAAGTAAAATTATTCATGTCCCTTTTCCTCCTATTATAAATATTAATGCTCCTTTTGTTTCCCAATACTAGAAAATCAGCAGGAGGACACTTTTTATTATTTACTAAAGTAATTCGAAAATCAAAAGATAAGAACTAGAATTTCTCATAGTTTGTTACCAAACTTTATAATGCCCTAAAAAGAGAAAAAATGCAGATAAAGAAATGCATAAATGTATTCCCTTTGCAACAACATAATAGGGAATCCAATACAAGGAGGAAATAATCATGAGTGGTATTCAAAGAACAGCTTTAGTATTGACGATAATTGGAGCAATAAATTGGGGACTAATTGGATTTTTTCAATTTGATTTAGTAGCAGCTATTTTCGGCGGACAAGAATCTGCATTATCCAGAATCATTTACGGATTAGTTGGAATTGCTGGTTTAATCAATTTAGGTTTGCTGTTCAAACCCAGTGCTGAAGTTTCTCGTGAGCCTGAACCAAGATCAAGTAAATAATATTTTTGTTCATTAAAAAAGCAGGATGCCTTAGCATCCTGCTTTTTCATTTATTTCTTAATTAAATCGCTGCGGTTTGATTGGTCAATCCATTCTTGCAATTTATCTTTAAGCGTATTGAAACCTTGGCTGCTGTCTGCATCCACTTTAACAGGTGCAGCTTGGCGTTTAGCACGAGGCTTTTTCGCTTTTTCAGCATCAGCAGGAGCTGCTGGAGCTTCTTCAGTAGCGCGGATAGACAAGCCGATTTTCCCTGCATTATCATCAACAGAAAGAACCTTCACATTTACTTCGTCGCCTACTTTAAGAAATTCATTGATATCTTTAACATATCCGTGTGTTACTTCTGAAATATGAACAAGGCCTTGCAAGTTTTCGTCTAAAGAAACGAAAGCGCCGTATGGCTGAATGCCTGTTACCTTTCCTGTAATTATGCTTCCAACTTCGATTTTATCTGACATGAGAACACTCCTAATTTTTATATTCATTTTTCCTTTAATATGCATTATAAAATTATATCACAAAAAAAACCTTAATACAAAAGTATTTATTATAATCTCTTCTTTTTCGATCAATCAGTTTAAGTTTTTGCAAATCTTCATAAATAATGCTGACAGATTTTTTCCAAACAAAAGAACCGTTCTAAAGAACGGTCCTGTTTATTTACTATGTCTTTTTGCAAAAGCCTTCATTCTTTTCAAAGCTTCCTGAAGCTGTTCTAGGGAAGATGCATAAGAACAGCGGATATGGCCTTCCCCACTCTCGCCAAACACATTTCCCGGTACAACTGCTACCTTTTCTTCCATCAGCAACTTTTCCGCAAATTGTTCTGAAGTCATCCCTGTGGATGTAATATCAGGAAATGCATAAAAAGCTCCGCCAGGAATGTGGCAGGTTAAGCCCATCTCATTTAATGACTGCACAACGAAATTACGTCTTCTGCGGTAACTTTTCTTCATTTCCTCGACATCATTGCTTCCTGATCTCAATGCTTCAAGTCCAGCAAATTGTGCCATTGTCGGAGCACACATTAAGCTGTATTGATGGATTTTAAGCATTGCCTGCGTCAATTCTTCCGGTGCACAAACAAATCCTAGTCTCCATCCAGTCATAGCAAATCCTTTTGAAAAACCAGATATGAGCAAAGTCCTCTCCCACATGCCGGAAATGGAGCTCATGCTAGTATATTCTTCGTCATAGCAAAGTTCTGCATATATTTCATCGGAAATAATCAGTAAATCATGCTTTTTGGCAACTTCCGCTATTCCCGCTAATTCAGCAGCAGATAGGAGTGAGCCTGTAGGGTTGCTCGGCGAACAGATCATGATAGCTTTTGTTTGAGTTGTAATGACTTCTTCCAGTTGTTCCGGCAGAACCTTGAATTCATGCTCTTTAAGAGTCTGAACAGGTACCGGCACACCCCCTGCAAGGGTCACAAGCGGCGCATAGGCAACAAAACAAGGCTCAAGAACAATAACTTCTTCATCTGGATTTAAAATCGCTCTTAAAGCAATATCAATCGCCTGGCTGGCTCCAACTGTCACAATTATCTCCGTTTTTGGATTATAATCAACTTGGAATCTTCTGTTCATATAAAAGGAGATTTCCTCGCGCAGCTCCAGCATGCCTGGATTTGCCGTATAGGAAGTATAGCCTTGCTCCAAGGAAAGAATAGCAGCTTCCCTTGCTGACCATGATGTCACAAAGTCAGGTTCGCCGACTCCTAGTGAGATGACCCCTTCCATATTGGAAGCCAGATCAAAAAATCTTCTTATGCCAGAAGGCTTCATTTCCGCCACTTTGTCGGCAATATAGCTTTTCGTTTGATTCATCACGGTGACACCACTATCCTTTTATCATCATTATTCGGTTCAAATATAGTTCCATCATGTTTATACTGCTTCAGAATAAAATGGGTTGTTGTTGAAAGGACAGAATCCAATGTAGACAGCTTTTCAGATACAAATCTTGCCACATCATTCATAGATTTACCTTCAATAATAACAGAAAGATCATAAGTTCCCGACATTAAATACAGCGATTTAACTTCTTGGAAACGGTAAATTCTTTGGGCTACCTCATCAAATCCCACGCCTCGTTTCGGAGTTACCTTAACATCAATCATTGCGGTAACGCCTTCATGTCCTTCGACCTTGGACCAGTCTACGATACTTGTATAGCGGACCACAACTTTCAGCTCTTCAAGTTTAGCCACAATCTCTTTCGTTGTCTGAAGGTCTTCTTCGATCATTTTTGCTATGTCCTCATCCGTTATACGTGCGTTTTTTTCTAAAATTTCTGCCACTTCAATTTCTTTTTCCGTCAACTTCATCTTTTATCCCTCCAGATTATCAGCTTCTTTTATCCCAGTTTAAAGGGAGCAAGAGCCGTTTTCCTTTATAAGCAGCAACCTTGATGAAATAGAAAGACAATCTTCTATTGGAATAAATTCCTCAAAAGAAAATTCATAGATTCTTTGAATCTCTGCTGCGAGGTCCTCCCTATTGTCCATTTCATGGACGGCATAGACGCAATCGGCTATTTCCGTATCATAATTCCCTTCCCCAATTTTGAAGGGATCCCATTCATTCAACAGTCTTACAAGTTCTAAATTAACTTCTTGATTATTCATGCTTTCACCTTTTTATTCCTATTTTGCTGTCCATATTCTATCACAAAATATATGCAGTTAACACGATAACAGCTAAAATGGGCTGAATTTTTGCTGTCCTAAATTTTACAGCAAACTCCGACCAGTAGGTCATTTTTTTTACTCTGTGCATTTTATTGCAGATTCATTGACAAAATAGAAATCGAGGAATATCCTATAAGAAAGTTGCGCTAAGGAAACATTTTATCACTTAGGAAAATTCAACAGGAAATCAGGTGAACATATGGATAAAAATAAACAGGCTTCTCACGCAGATTCTGTTTTCAATGGTCCTTCAGGGCTAAGGAAGTTCCTGCCGTTTCTTGGTCCTGCCTTTATTGCTGCAATTGCTTATATCGATCCAGGAAATTTTGCTACAAACATAGCTGCAGGCTCCCAATATGGTTACTTGTTATTATGGGTTATTTTGTTTTCCAATATTATGGCCTTAATTATTCAGTCATTGTCTGCAAAATTAGGGATTGCCACAGGAAAAAATCTCGCCGAAGTTGCGCGTGAGGAATTTCCAAAGCCAGTTAGTATCGGATTATGGATCCAAGGGGAAATAGTTATCATTGCTACCGATTTAGCTGAATTTATCGGTGCTGCACTAGGTATTTACTTACTGTTCGGCATTCCGATGCTTGAATCAAGTATTATTGCTGCGATTGGCAGCTTTGCTATACTGGAGCTGCAAAGAAGAGGGTATCGATCCCTAGAAGCAGGGATTACAGCAATGCTGTTTATTGTTGTCTTATCTTTTATTGTGCAAATGTTCTTTGCAAAACCAGAACTCCATTCTGTTCTACACGGTTTGTTTACACCGCAATTTCAAGGAACAGACAGTGTACTGCTCGCTGCAGGAATACTTGGGGCAACTGTCATGCCGCACGCGATCTACTTGCACTCTGCCTTAACCCAGAAACGGATTGTCGGAAGAACAGAGAAAGAAAAGAAAATGATTTTTCGGTTTGAGTTTTTTGATATCCTTATTGCCATGCTGATTGCAGGATTTATTAATGCTGCTATGCTTATTGTCGCAAGTGCTTTATTCCATGCAAATGGTTTTATTGTAAATGACTTGGATGTTGCCTTCGAGCATTTCGAGCAGCTAGTAAGTCCAGCTTCTGCTATATTGTTCGGCCTTGGCCTTTTAATTGCTGGACTGTCCAGCTCGTCTGTCGGTACTATGTCCGGTGATGTCATTATGCAAGGCTTCATTCAATTTCGTATTCCTATATATGTCCGAAGGCTGATTACTATTATCCCGCCAATTATTATTATTGCATCTGGAGTAAACCCTACTTCGGCATTAGTATTAAGCCAAGTCATACTTTCCTTTGGAATTGGATTCGCGTTAATTCCATTAATTATGTTTACAAGCAGCAAACGGATCATGGGCAGCTTACAAAATTCAAAAGTCATTACAGTCATTTCTTGGCTTATAGCAACTGTAATTGTCCTTTTGAATCTCTTCTTGCTGTACGATACTTTTTTCTAACAGAACAAAAAAGAAGCATACGAACAAGCGGTTCCATGCTTCTTTTGCTTTTTTCTATCTTTTAATTTCTCCACAATAAACACGGTCTCCTGAATTACCTGCCGGCTGTGTCATTCCGTCATCTGCCTCGTCCGTAATGACAATTGATGTTCCCTTAGGTGTGAATAAGGAAGTTTTGCCGTCCCTTAATGTAACTTGCGGTGCCAGCAGCTCTGCCTTGACAGTGCCGTCATCCTCGACAATTATATTCGGAAGGTCTCCTGCATGAGCTCCTTTTGGATGGAGCGTACCATGCTCCTTTTCTTCAGGATTATAGTGATTTCCGGCACTTTGGAAGTCCGGCGCCTCGCATTTTCCTACTTCATGGATGTGTATGCCATGCACTCCAGGCGTTAAACCCTTTAAGTTTACAGTAAGCATTACCCCTGCTGACTGTTCCTCCAGGTTGATATTGCCTAAAGAATCGCCGACATCATTAAACATCTCAACATCTACCTTTGTTACTTCTCCTTCCGCACAACCTGCCATAATAAGAAGCAATGCTAACATAGGCATGATTTTTTTCATTAACGAACTCCTCCCAATAGCGATAATAGGAGTATTATTTGTAGAAATGTTTAAATTATGCCGTCTACCCGTTTCTAACATGGTTATTTCTTATGGTACTATTTAAGAAAGAATGTTTTTTGGAGGCGAGTAATTATGGAAGATCTAACAATTGGCACAAAGGTAACTGCCATATACAAGACAGGAAAATACATCGGTGAAATTACAGATGTGCGCAACAACAGTTATTTAGTCAGGGTCTATGCTGTTCTTAAGCACCCAATGCAAGGAGATTTACATAATCCCAAACAGGCAGAAAACGTCTTTTTTCATGAGCGTAAAGCCCTCTCATTCAGAGAACAGATGAATACTCCTAAGCCAATGGTAAAGCCGTATGAAGAGGAAATCCCTGATTACGGAACCTCCCTCTTGCACGCGGTCGCAAGGATGAAGGAAGAATTAACTACTGATAATTCCCTGTTTGCTGAAAAAAGCCTAAAGAATCTTGAAATTCTTGAACAGGAATACAGCCGTATAATCACAAAAGCATAATATTTTTTTGGGATTCCTTCTTTAATTCGAAAGGAATCCCAAATTTCAGCCAAAAAAATAAAAGGGTGGCAACTAGTCGAACGAACTAAGCTGTCAATCCTTTTTTTCATGCGAATTTATTATAAAACTTAGAAAGATCGATTAAATCGCCAATCGTAGTTGTTTCCGTCTTCCCTAAATACTTTTTATCCTTTTCAACAAATTTAAAAATGTCATAGGTTGTAAGAGCATCATCCAAGGCGCGGTGATGTCTTCCTGTCCCTTCACTGCCATATTCCCTCACTGCTTTCCACAGACCAGTCTGATTTTGGTCTCCGAAAAACCGTTTATATTCCATCGACAGATCGATTTCACTGCAAGTAAGAGGAAAAGATGCACTTGCCATACTGCAATTACTCCTGAGTACCTTCATGTCCATATTACCCCATGTTACAACAGTATTTGAGAAACCGCCGCCCATCTCCTTAATTTTATCCAGCAACCCTAGAAACGGAATACCTTCATCAACTTGTTCCTGAGTTATATGTAGAAAGGATTTGCATCGCTCTGAAAGGATAGGAAACTTGCTTGGAGCAACATAGGAAGAGAAGGTTTCTCTTATCTTATCATTTACGACGGCAACGATGCCGACTTCAATTATTTCCGGTTGAAACCCTTTATACTTCGTATTTTTTTCTGGCATGGTAAACTCAAAATCTATAAATAAGTGCTGTTGCTGCTTCTCCATCTTCTTCACCTTCTTTCGCTAAGTAATTCTCCGATCCATTTATAATAAAAGCCTTTTCTTTTATTATAACAGAATATTCACGAAGCTTTAAAATTTTCTATTTATTTTTTTGTTTACTATTATAGTAATATTTTGCCCTTCTTTTCAGCAAAATACTTCATGCATAATGATAAAAAATCATTTATGCTTTTATTATCGGATTTCAAACAATGAGGGAAAAAGAAAATGAGAAAAAAACTCGGGATAATGTTTATAGTGTTAATGCAAATTATTTTAGTTGCTGTCCTTTATTTGACAGTTTCGGAAAAAAAGAAGTATGTTAGTTTTCATGATTTTTTGGACGACAATATACCAATTACTTCGATGACGCTCGCTCAATCCAGCTATATAAAGGATATTGATGGGAAAGTCATTTCAGAAATCAGCCCAGCTGCTGGGATTCGGAAAAACCTAAGTGACGAAGAAATTCCTAAATATGTGAAAAATTTGTTCATTTTATCAGAGGATCAACATTTTTATGATCATGCAGGCTTTGATTTTCCCGCAATCGGAAGAGCCCTGTTAACTAATGCTGAATCCAATTCAATTGAACAAGGCGGTAGTACAATTACACAGCAGCTGGCCCGGAATATGTTTCAATCATACGATAAGACTTACAACCGCAAACTAAAAGAACTGCTTTACGCCTATGAGCTCGAAAGAAAATGGTCAAAAGAGGAAATTCTTACGCACTATATTAATGCTGTTTACTTTGCCAATAATCTGTATGGTCTAGAAGCAGCAGCCAATTATTACTTCAGCACTAATTCCAGTAACCTAACAGATGCTGAATTGACTTTTTTGGCGAGCATTCCTAACAATCCAACTTTATATGATCCACTAAAACATTTCGAGCAAACAAAAAAGAGACAGGAACGTTTAATATCCTTAATGAAAAAGGAAGGTGAAATATCCGGCAGTACAGCAAAAAAAATGATAAAAGAAAAAATTACCCTTCAAATTCAGAAGAAAACCGACCTCTATCCTGACTATGTCACATATGTGGAAGATGAATTAAGAGCACTTGTTTCTGAAGAAAAAGGATATACAAAGAAAATCCAAACAGCAAACCATCAGGAAAAAGAGACACTCGGCAAAGAACTTGATAATAAAGTTCAGAAACTCCTTGAAAGTGGAATAATCATTCATACAGGATTAAGCCGCAGCATGCAGGATAACGCTGTAAAAGCTATAAAAGGCTCTTTGCAGTCAACTGATGCAGAAGGAGCTGCAGTTGTCATTGATCATCAAAGTCATACAATTAGCGCACTTGTTGGCGGGAAAAACTATCAAAAATACGAGTTTAACAGGGGCTATCAAGCATATCGCCAGCCTGGGTCTGCTATCAAGCCGCTGCTTGTGTATGGACCTTATTTGCAGGAAACAGGCAAAGGAATTAAAGCAACCGTTAATGCCGATGCTTTTTGCAAAGAAGGCTATTGTCCGCAAAATTACAGTGGACAAGGCTATGGAAATGTAACATTGGAACAGGCATTTATTTATTCTTACAATACTCCTGCTGTCAGGCTTGTAGATAGTATTGGACTAAATACTGCTTTCAGCTATTTAGCTCATTTTCCTTTTAAAGAGGTGACTGAGGAGGATATTCATCTATCCTCTGCTATCGGTGGATTCACAACAGGAATGTCTCCGCTGGAAATGACGAATGCCTATACTGTTTTTGGAAACAATGGCAGCTTTAAAAGCTCACATGCAATCACTTCTGTTACAGATGCAGACGGTAAGCTACTTTATGAATGGCAGGAAAAAGAAGAAACAGTTTGGAATAAAGAGACGAATGACAAGCTGAGGGCATTGCTCAAAAACACAGTGACATCCGGAACAGCCAAAAAGGCAAATTTCCCTGCCGCTTATCTAGGAGGGAAAACAGGTACTACCAATGATTATAAAGATTATTGGATGGTAGGGTTGTCTAATGATTTTACTGTCGGTGTCTGGGTCGGAAAAGATTCACCAACTAACTTAAAAGGTCTTGAAGGGAAAGCACCACATCTTGCCATTTGGAAAGAGATTATGATTCCATAAAAACACACCTGTCTATTAAACAGACAGGTGTGTTTTTAGATTGGCAAGCTCCCAATAATAGCATTATAAAGCTTGATACATAATAGCAGAAATCCTGTAATCATCACAGCCCATGTTAAAACTTGGAAGAAAATATAAAATACGATTCCGCTAAAACTCAGACTGCTGCTTGCAGAGTTTACGAAATAAACAAAGTAGACAAGTGTTGTCACGACAAAGATGGCAAGGAGAAGAATATAACTGTATATCCCAAACAGGGACAGAATGCTCCCGCAAAAATAAATTAAGCTACCTTTCCTTGTTCTTATTAAGCTTTCCCCCTTGGAATCAATCGAAAAAAACAATAACGATAAACCATTTAATGTGTCTGCAATCAGTTTAAGTGCTGATAAGGCCATAAAAATAAAAACACAAAAAAACAGCAGTAACGCTAGTCTTATCCCTGTCTCTGAGAAAAATTCCAATAGACCTTCATACATCCCCATCCTCTTAAAAAGATCAATAACACTTGTTTGGATGCGGATAGCAAAAGATAAACTAAAAAAGCTTATTGAAAAAAGCGGAAAATAACTAGTCAAATATGTATTCATCTAATTCCTTTAATAACTCCTTATGCTAAACATTGTAAAAAAGTACTGCTCTTATTGTATAAGGTAATGACTTATTTAGCAAAAATGCCATCCCCAGTTACTTCTTCTTATATATTTTTTCCTTACATTAAGGTTTATACACAAAAAGCAAAGTTTTTTATGGAAGTGACTAACAACCACTCCCCAGTCTACTGATGCAGACATTTTATTGCAATATGTACCAATCCATAATCGGGCTTAACATCCCCTAAGTGAGAGCATACTATTATTGTCCTGCATAAGGGCAAATTATAACTGGGGTGATGCTAAATGGAAAATATTCGTGAAGGTTTAATTCCGACTGTTTTAGGTACAGCCGTTACTACAGCTGGCCTTGTAATGAAGCAGAACCGCAGAATCGACTCTATGATTTCCAATACAGTGTTTGGCTTTGGTTTAGCACATATTGTTTTAGGAGCGATTGATTTAGTAGAACACCGCAGCAGGTAATAAATTTTTTTGCATTAGTGCGAAGCTTAATTTAAGTTTCGCACTAATGCTTTTCTTATTCCGACAAGGCTTAGAAAAGTGCTTAAATCGTTCATATGAAAAACTGGATGAGAATACGATAAAGTAGCACTATTCAAAACCGATTGGAGTGAATACTATGTTAAGACATTCTCACCGCGTTCATCCATATCAGCAAATTCCCATTCACCCATATTTGATCTATCCATACCCATTTCGTCAGCTTCCAGAAGTAAAGCCGGATCAGTTTGTTAAAAGCGCGCAAAGCAGCATGGCCCTGTTAACAGATGCAAGGACTCTTATAACAAGATTTCAGTCAAAAGATTATGCGAGAAGGATTATGCAAGCAGCCCAAGCCTCCAATTCCAATGCAGTTAACGAATTACTTCGAACAAGCGGGATCACCAATCTACCTAAAATTAAGTATAATCCCGATGGAATCACATTGGATTTTGACAATAAAAATGCTCCTCCATGCTGTTATTTAACATTGAAGCTGCGTTGGAGTGAGTAAGTAAAGATAAGATAAGAAAAGCTCCCGCATGTAAATGATGCGGGAAACTCCTCTTTAATAATATGGGTATGGCCCGTATGGAGCAGGACCATACGGAATTGGACCATATGGGACTGGACCATAAAAATAAGGTCTTGGTCTAAAAAGAGCGCCTCCTACAGCGCCTCCTACTAATCCACCTAATAAACCACCAACTAATGGTGCTCCAAAGAATATTCTTGAGTCTTGAGGACGATATCTATATCCATACATAGCTAGCATTGCCTCCCCTTCTTTTTTGTTGCAGCCTTACTCTATTACATATGCATCTGTCCCTCTTTTGGACTGGGCAGCAGCCTTCCCTAACAAAATTCCCCCGTTATAGGCTTGGGGATTATCATTATTTTTCGCACCTTTCACCCACTGCTTGTTTATACTATAGGGAAAAAACATGAACTATAGGAGGCAGGGGCATACGGATGAATGAATTGTTTGATCTAACAGGCAAAACAGCTATCGTGACAGGCGGAGGACGCGGGTTAGGAAAAGAGATGGCAGCAGCTTTAGGAGAAGCAGGGGCCAACGTTGTTATTTGCTCAAGAAAAATTACTACTAGCAGTGAAACAGTGGAGTTCCTCAAAAAAAAGGGAATACAAGTATTGGCACTTTCTTGTGATGTTTCCAATCAAAAGGAAATCGACCAGGTTATCGCTAAAACAGAAGCACAGTTCGGGTCTATTGACATACTTGTCAATAACAGCGGCACTTCCTGGATAGCCCCTACATTGGATTATCCTGAAGATAAATGGGACAAAGTGATGGATGTAAACGTAAAAGGAACATTCTTGTTTTCCCAAGCTGCTGCAAAGAAAATGCTTCAGCAAAAAAGCGGGAAAATCATCAATATTTCCTCCGTTACTGCTAACTTCGGCACACATCCCCTTTTCTTAGATGCAATTGCCTACAATACAAGCAAAGGTGCCATTATTACACTGACTAAAGAACTAGCAGTAAAATTAGCTCCTTATAATATCCAAGTAAATGCGATTGCTCCAGGGTTTTTCCCGACGAAAATCACATCTGTATTAGAAAAGCACGAAAAACAGCTATTGATGAAGATTCCAGCACATAGAGTCGGCCATTCCAGTGACTTAAAAGGGCTCACACTATTATTGGCGGGTACAGGTTCAGACTATATTACTGGACAGACGATTGCTATAGACGGCGGATTATCGTCCATGCTCTAAGCATTCTTAAAAAGGAATATCAAGTCAGATAATCGACAAAAAGAAAGGATGTTATCAAATGGGTCAGGTTACACTGGATGTATATGATTTGCTGAAACGGGGAGGAAGTTTCCTTCAATTTCAAATTAACAATATGATTCAAAATCAGCTAAACAATTATTCTTTAATTGATATAGCAAAATCACAGACGAACACCCTCACAAAAAAGATCAAAAAAGTTCAACAATACACAGAACAGACTGCTGCTGTCTTAAACTTCCCTACGAAAACGGACCTGTCTAATGCCACACAGCTAATCCTTCAATCCGAAGAGAAAATCGACAGTATTGATGAACAAATTTATCAAATGACTAAGATGCTTCATGAAATGAAGGAGCTTGTCGAAAAAATCGCATTAAGCCATCATGACACAGCTGATGCTCCTCTTTCAGCAACTTTGAGTGAAGAGATTGCCAAACAAGAAGAAGAAATTGCCACACTACAACAGGAAATGTTGCATGTTAAACAAAAAATGGCCGAACAAAAAGAGCAGCTTATCTTGACTGAAACACCATCTGTTGATCCATATAAGGTGAACTAATATGGTATTAAGACGATTCTCTAATTTTTTCGGTGCACTTTCGGAAGATGAAATACCTGTCGGCCTCTCTGAAAAATATCCAATTTGGAAGAAAAATAAAGCAACCCTTTGGTACTACCCATCAAAACAAAAGAAGTTCAAAGAACCGATATTTTTAATATACTCTGTTGTTAACAAAGCATATATTTTAGATTTAGCTCCATCACTCAGTCTGATCGAGGCTTTTACGAATGCTGGATATGATACTTATTTAATAGACTTTGGCATTCCTGGTTTTGAAGACCGCCATACAACAATTGATGACTATATTACGAAGTATATTGAAAAAGCATACAAAAGAGCAATACGTCATGCTGAAACAGATGAAATGACAGTTATCGGCTTTTGCCTAGGAGGGACACTTGCAACAGTTTTTGCAGCAGTTACAGATCTAAAAATAAAAAATCTTATTTTAGCAGTATCTCCGATTGATTTCTCACAATTCCCTGTCTTTGATAAATGGATGGAGGCTCTTCGCAACGGAGACATGGAAATAGATGATTTTATTGATACCATTGGAATGGTGCCCCCTGATTTCATTAAATATGGAACAAGGCTTATTGTTGCTCCTGTATCATACAGTCACTATCTCGCTTTGTTGAACCGCAGCAACGACCCGAAATACCGGGAAAAGTGGCTGCGGATGAATAAATGGACTCTCGATCATATACCGCTCCCTGGCAAAGCATTTAACCAGCTCATGAACGACTATGTCCGCGATAACAAGATTATTGAAGGCGGCTTAGAAATCAATGGAGTTCCTGTTGATTTTAATAAAATTACTTGCGACCTGCTAGTTTTTTCAACAAAATATGATCCTCTTGTTCCAAGTGAATTGTGCGAGCCAATCATGGGCCTTGTCGGAAGTGAAGATAAGACATTCATCCTGTTTGAAGGAGGCCATGCCTCTTTAGTTGCCAATAAAACGATGCCTTTTCCTATGGAAGAATGGCTTTTCAACCATTGCACTCCCTTTGACGATGATTGATTAAAAAAATTGGTATATACGTTTAAGAGCTGTATCCATTTGGACACAGCTCTTTGTCATTTTTTATCCCTCTTGACCAAATCTTTCAACAAACAATGCTAATGTTCTAGTCATGACGCCTGTTGCTCCTGCTTTCTGCAGCTCCGAGCTGCTGCTAGTATAGGAAGTCCCTGCAATATCAAGATGAACCCATGGAGTACCTTCAGCAAACTCACCAATAAAGGCACCTGCTACAATCGCATGCCCTTCCCGTCCAGGAGAATTGTTCAAATCAGCAACTGGACTATTTCGGACCCTTTTCTTATGGCTTTCAAATATTGGCAGTCTCCAAATAGGTTCTCCTGCTTCAGAGGAGGCTTCCAACACTTGTTCAAACAGCGCCTCATTATTTGTCATCGCTCCGGTTGTTTCCATACCTAACGCAACAATGACTCCGCCAGTCAATGTCGCCACATCAACTAGATAATTTGCGCCATGTTGCTTCGCATATGTGACTGCATCAGCAAGTACAAGTCGTCCCTCTGCGTCTGTGTTTAAAACTTCAATGGTCTTTCCACTCATTGATGTGATAACATCATCCGGCTTAAAAGCCGAACCACTGATCATATTATCTGTCGAAGCAATGACAGCAACTACATTTTGTTCTGGCTTCAGCTCCCCAATGATCTCCATTGCGCCAAGAACAGCGGCAGCTCCGCCCATATCTGTCTTCATGCCGACAATTCCATCCTTCGGCTTGATCGAATACCCACCTGTGTCAAAGGTAACACCTTTTCCTACTAGGCCGATAACATCTGCCCATTCCTCTTTCCCCTGATACTTAAGGACAATCATTTTTGGCGGCTCTGTTGAGCCTTGGTTTACAGCAAGAATCGCACCCATTCCAAGCTTTAGCATATCCTCCTTCTCAAGAATTTCAACCTCAAAGCTGTATTTTTCACCAATCTGCTTTGCATATTCAGCCATATCAGTAGCTGTCAACATATTACCTGGAAGGTTGACAAGTGTTCTCGCAGAGTTTGTCCCTTTTCCATATGTATAACCCACTTCTGCAGCTGCACGAACTTCCTCTTCGTCTGCCTCGCTGTACAGAATTATTTCCTCAAGCTTTTTCTCTGGCTCATTCGATTTTTGCTTATAACCTTCAAATTCATATGTAGATAATGCCAAAGCCTCTGCTAAGGCATGTGAGTTGTCAAATGCGTCTAGCTCTTCTGTCACAAAGGATTCTACTAAGATTGCAGCTTGCTGATACTTACATTTAGAAAGTTCTTGAAAAACAGCTCCATAAATTTCTTGCAACTCATGAAAAGTCAGCTCCTTCTGTTTTCCCAGACCTGCAAAAACAATTCTTTTAGCCCCAATCTTTCCGAATGTATGAACAATATGTATTTGTTTTTTCTTTGCGGAAAGGTCGTTTTCCTTTAGCAGGTTAGTCAATTCCCCATTAAATGCTTCATCGAGCTCGGCCAGTTTGCCTTCCAGTTTGATAGATTTTTCAAACAATCCAATTACTATACATTCTAATTTATCTGTAAAGTTCCATTCTTGTTTAAAGTTAAACATAATGTCTCTTCCTCCATTCTTTTCGTGCTTATTTTCTATTATAGCGAACTGCCAGATATTTCGTATAGCTAATTAGTTTTCCACTATTATAAAAATGCTTTTTTAAGTAGAACTCCATCTTTTTGGTTATGTTATAATAGGAGCAAAGCAATATCTTTCAATTAAAACTATTTCCATAATTACTGTCTTTTATTATTTTGTTGAAAAGACTTGTTTTTTCCCAATGATTTAATTTGCTGCAATACGGGTAGTTTTTTATTTTAGAGAGAATTCATAACCTTGAGGTGATATTATTTGGATCTGCTTGTCAATTTTCCTTTTTTAGCAAGTCTTGCAGCAATTTTCTTCGCTCAATTCGTTAAAGTCCCAATCACTTTTTTTGTTACAAAAAAAATTGATTGGTCCCTGCTTACAAGCACGGGAGGAATGCCAAGTTCTCATTCGGCAGCAGTAACGGCGCTAGCAACAGGAGTGGCCCTAGAAACAGGTCTTAACTCCCCGATTTTCGCTGTCTCAGCTATTTTTGCAATCATTACTATGTTCGATGCAACAGGTGTAAGAAGGCAAGCTGGGGAACAAGCGATAGTGCTGAATCAGCTAGTGGATGATTTCAATAAATTCGTGGACGATGCAAAGGGCTGGCAGCAAAAGCCTGAACAGCAAAAGAGAAAACAACTGAAAGAACTGCTCGGCCATAAGCCGATTGAGGTTTTCTTCGGGGGATTAACTGGGATAGCCTTAACTCTAATTCTTGATTTAATTTTCCAATAACGCAAAAAGTTCCACGGAGATTTGTCTCCTGTGGAACTTTTTTCTATTTGCTTTCAGCACTTGTGTATTGTTGGCGGAATACCTGCATTGATTTCTCCTCATTAAACGCTGTTAATGTTTCTTCTGTCAGTTTTCCTTTTCCCATTTCTACTATGTATACATCTACTGATTTCTTACCCCATTTGTTATAAACGTCATCTACTGTTTCATAGTATAAATCAAGCTTGTTCCCTTTGATGGCAGAACCAGTATCTGCAACAACTCCAAACCCATAGCCTGGGATAAAAAGCACTGTCCCGATTGGAAATATACTTATATCAGCAGCAATCGTGCTGTATAAATCACGTTTTACCTTTACGCCAGAGTAGGTAATACCAAATGACGGATGACTAGGATTTTTGCCTGTTGATTCATAACCTGCTGTATAACCAGTAGCAACAACCTGTCTCTTTGGATATTGGGACCAATCTCTTTCTTCAAGTAACGGTGGATTTCCTGTAACCTCGGTGCTTGAAGATATTTGTGTGCTTGCAGCGAAGGCTTGCTTCAAGTTTTTCATACTGACACCAATCTTTTTTAATGTATGATCTAAATAAGAATCATCCTCTGTTTCATTACTATCCGAAAGATGGAATGAACTCGCTTGTACTCCTGAGATTGATTGAAATGTTGTTAGTAGTGCTGCAATGAAAAGTAAGGTCATTCCGACCCTTCTAAAAAATTTTTTACTTGTCATATTTTCAACTCCTCCAAAACTATTCATTTCCCAAAACAGAAACAATTATTCATAAATAGTTTAAAAGAGAAGCTTTTCTCCTAGTAAATTAACAAAAATTGTTATAAACAGGCGGTTTTCCTATTTTTTTCAACCATAGAACTATCCTTGCTTCTGTTAACCTTTTACATCCTAATTTACCCTTTTTTTGCCTGTTACTGATTCTAACTGTTTTTTTACATATTTTAAGAGAAGTTATGTAAATGTATGGGAAATTCTAATTATATATAGGAGTAGGAGGGTTTCT
>JAPSHL010000371.1 GCA_031179905.1 Bacillus sp. (in: firmicutes)
TAAACACGGCAGAGATTATTATACGAGCCTGTTTTCCTATCATTGACAAATAAGGGATGCTCCATATAGCCGCCAATTTCAGTCGCTTCTGGCAATACAGTCCTCATTGCTGTATAAAGTGCTGTTTTTTCTTCCAACGTTAAGTCCTCTAGCTTTCTGTCAGGAAGCAGTTTAGCATGATAACAAATTTCGTCAGAATAGCAATTTCCGATACCAGATAAAAAATGCTGATCGACTAGTTTAAGCTTTAATGTCCCGCGTTTTTTTTCTGTGTATGCCAAAAAACGCTCTCTTGTGAAGCTAAGTTCAAGTGGCTCAGGTCCTAAATCTGCAAGTTCCACCTCAGCTTCTTGGTCTGAATATAAGTGAAGATAGCCTAACCGTAATCCAATAAAATATAGGCTCATATTTCCGAATGAAAGCTGAATTTGCACCGTCCTATCCGGCTTATCTTTTTCCTCAGAATAAAACATCCACCCGCCCAGCATTAGATGCAACAGCAGCACTTTGCCATTACTTAAACGAAACAGCAGATGCTTAGCTCTTCGCTGAACTAGACTAACCGTATTCCCCTGTACTTCCTGTATGAAGATTTGAGGGTCTATGTTAATCGATTTTTCTCTGTTTATATTCACATTAGTTATTACTTTACCTTGAATCAGCTGATTAAGATTACGTTTGTAATGTTCCATTTCTGGCAATTCAGGCATATAGATAAACCTCCTAAGTACGTGTATATCCGTTATCTTCTGACTCTGCTACATTTTTAATGCACAAAAAAGCTCCATCTATGCTTTTGCACAGACGGAGCCAAAGGTTTATTTATTGTTTCTTTACGATTTCATATCCAAGCATATCGATAGCATGTTCAATTCCTTGTTCTAACGTTGCAAATGTTGGGATATTACTTAAGTCAACACCCGAGTTGATGATTTGCACACCTAATGACGGGCTGATGCCGACAAGGATACATTCACCGCCTAACAGAGAAACAGCCTTTACCAAGCCCTGCAGTCGGTAAATAATGTATTCGTCAAACTCTCCGATAGCAGTCATATCCAATAAGAGATAGCTGGCCCTTTTTTTAGAGAACTCAAATAACGTTTTTTGAAGAAGTTCTTCAAATCGGTCATCATTAAACTTTCCGACAAGTGAAACTGCTAGTATTCCTTTTAATACAGGCATTATCGGTGTGGATAGATGCTTGACAAGGTCTGTCAATTCTTGCGTCCTGTCTTCCACTTTTTGTTCCAGTTCACTGATATACACTTGCTCTTTTTGTCGAGCCAACTCATGAATATTATCAGTAGGCGTAATAGTAGAAGGGAATATTTCGATTTCATCATATTCACTGCCAGACAGCTGTGATTTATTTACCTTATACCACATATTTTCCTTCAATAAGCCTGTAAATACACCTGCCCAATGACTCGGTAGAAGGACAAGTGCCTGTTCTTTTTTCAAAGATTGATAGATTCGATGCTCCCAGCTGTTTTCAAGCTGAAGGATGACGCGGTTTTCTTCCAGACAAAAATGGCTAACATTGATTTTCCCCCAGCCGGCATTGCGATAAATATCA
>JAPSHL010000207.1 GCA_031179905.1 Bacillus sp. (in: firmicutes)
ATCGCAAAGAATATGTTCAAGGTCTTCCCAATCATGCAGCAGCTGCATGAGATGCTTTGCTATTTAGATGAGGCACTTCAGCTCAAGACTGCAACAGGAATAACAGCAGAGCTTTCAGATGCTTTTAATGAAACGAAAAGGCTGTCTGAGTTAGAGGCAGAAGAGATTATCGATTTATATATTCCTGCACATCGGGCTGTCGTAGGTGAGCTCCTCATAAGAACAAGTGAGCTGTTGAGGCAGAAGGTATTATCTGAACGGGGAAAGCCTGCAAAGGGACGGAAAAAGAAAAAGGGGAGCGACCTAATCGGTGCTAAATTGCGCAACCAGGATTTGAGGGGAGAGAGCTTTAGAGGTGCATGGTTAATTGCAGCAGACTTAAGAAATGCTGATTTAAGAAATGTTGATTTTATCGGAGCTGACTTACGTGATGCTGATATAAGGGGAGCTGATTTAACAGGCAGTATTTTTCTGACCCAAATTCAGCTCAATGCTGCTAAAGGAGATATGCATACTAAGATACCTCCTGCATTTACTAAACCAGCCCATTGGACTTGCTGATTTCTAAATGGTAGAAATATATTCCAATAGAAAAATATTTGTTTTAATAGAATTAGATTGGGAATATATACACTAACACTAGAAAAGGAGTGAGTCATAATGGAAAACAAAGTAGATGTAAAAGTAAATGATAAGCTTCAAGACATGAGCAGTGAACAAAAGGATGAGATTTTATCAAGCTTCGAAGGATTTAAGGACTATCTTTCCGACAAAGTGGAAAAAGCGGATAAGCTAGGCTTAAATGAAGAGCAGATTGCAAAAGCTGCCCAAAAGGTAGGCGACTACTTAGCAGCAAAAGAAGAGCCTCGCAACAGAGAGGAAAAGCTGCTTCAAGAGCTTTGGAAAGCAGGAAACGAAGAGGAACAGCACAAGCTTGCTCACTTGCTTGTAAAGCTGGTCAGCTGATGAAAAAACCGCCTAAAAGGCGGTTTTTTTCATAGATAATACAGTTTAAAATTAATATCCTGGTCATGGTTGCCGAATTTTTTTCCAAATATAGTGGCGCCGCCGACATGCTCAGCATCTTCCTTCACTTCTATCCGGAATGTCCATCTGTCGGTGCTTGTATCTAAATCATCGACTGTTATACTGGACATCGGGTCACCATCTATATAAGTGCCATGGTTAGTGATGCGGATTGTTTTCAGCAGTCCGTACTGATTGATATTATGCGGCCACCAGTCAGGAGTGAACTTTCCTCTTGTATCAGCAAAATCTCCAGGACTTCTCCACGTACCCAATTCAATCCCATTCAATGAAAAGGTAATATCAGACGGCCAAACATCATTAGCAAATGGGAATTCTGAACAGATTTCTAGACTTATTTCAAATTGCTGCAGCTTTTCATCCTTTTTTAGGAAGTTGGCAATATTATATTGCACAAAACCTTGAGTGAACCAAATAATCTCTGCATCCATTCTTTTTGGATCCATAAAATACCGGGGCTCATCGACTCTGCCGATAAACTCTTTTTCTGTTGCTAGTCCACATGTGGGCTTTAAATCATAATCGGTATAATGTCCAATCGGCACTGCTGTTTCATAAGCAGCAAATGAGTGGAATATCTTCTTTGGAAAATTTATCTCAATATGGTCGACCTTTAAGATCGAGATCTTTTGCAGACCGGATTTTCCTGGTACTCTTTCTGTCTTGATTAAACCTGCATCTTCTAATTTTCTTATATGCTTTGTCACGATGGCACTGCTGATTTCTAATTCCTCTGCAATTTCTTTAATGTTCATTTTATTTTTGCTGAGGAGTTGAATTATTTTAATACGAACTTCGCTGGCTAGTGCTTCATAAACAACTAATGAGGAATTGTCTATCCCTAGTTGCATGGAAATCCCTTCTTTCGGAACAAATGGTTAAATTAAATGTATATTATCCCTATAAAAATAACATAAAGATTAATCACTGTAAATATATTGAGATTTATAAATAAATAATAAACTGTTTTGTTAATTTAATAAAATTTGAACAATGTTAAATTTACTATTTTATTTATTTTGGTTAAGAAAACAAAATGGTGATTTGAATAGAGGAAAAATAGCGTAAAAGAAGAATACTAGTAGAATAGTAATTTCGTGTGAGAGGCTTGTTATCCATAAAGGTAAGAGTCCATATGCCATTCGCTTTGATTTGCCTGGAGGAAGTTTAGGAAGGAGAAAGGTCTTTCGGACGCAATGGACAATGGACAGGTAGTTCTTGGAGGAGAGAGGTTTAGTTATTAACTTCAAAAAAATATCGGTATTTCCGACTTTATGTTTTTTTGATGTGGAGAGAATGTTCATTATATAGCTGCTTTTTATGAAGTGACAGACTTTAGCGGAAAAATTTCTGTACCTGCACAGCTTGCCGGACAAAATACTCTCGGTGCTGTATGGATGGATTTGGACTCAGTTAACAATGATAATTCCTCACCATTGATTATGCAGGCAAAGAACTGGATTAAAACACGAAGTTTCCCTATAAAGGTGACCAAGATTCTTCATTGGGAGGTAATGGAATGAAGGTGCGAAAGGCGGCGAAAGGCGATGCGGCAGGCATAGCGAAGGTTCATGTTGACAGCTGGAGAACGACATATAAGGATATCATCCCTACATCCTTTCTTGAGCAGTTATCCTATACGGAACGGGAGCAAATGTGGGCAGCTAGTCTACGAGAAGGTCATGTTTACGTTGCGGAAAGTGACTCAGACGGCATTGTCGGTTTTGCTTGCGGCGGAAAGGAAAGGAGCGGTAAGTATGAAGGCTACGACGGGGAGTTATATGCTGTTTACTTATTGGCTAAAATATCAAGGGAAAGGAATCGGCAAAAGTCTCTTTAAGGCTGTACTGCAGCATTTGCACGAGAATAGGCTGACTAGCATGGTTGTGCTCGTACTAGAAGATAATGAAGCATGCAAGTTTTATGAGTCCATGGGTGGAAAGAGAATTGGAAGGCTAAAGGATATGATTGGTGGAAAAACAGTATATGAGCTTATTTTTGGCTGGGAAAAAATATAACTGGATATAAGCTGTATGGCTCAAAAAAACTTCAGCAAAATGTCTGCTGAAGTTTTTTTCTTAAGAGGACAGCTTTTCAATAATCATCCGCTTGCCGGTATTTAAGGTGAATTCAAATCTGTCGGTAATTTTCTCATTATAATAGAAGTGATGATTGACACTGCATAAGCCTTCCTGATTGTCAAAAATCATCATATTTACACCATTTTTTCTTTTGTCATCTCTTAAGAAGGTTAATTGGTTGTAACAGTATATACAGTCATAAATAGAGAACTTCATTGAATTCAGGGTGGTAATGAACTGATAAAAGCTGTCATCACTGATTTCGTCCAGAAGACGTTCCAAAGAGAATACGAGATGTTTTCGAATCCTTATTTTATCTTCAGTGCACATACCGTAAATTGACCCTGAACTGTTGATTCTTCCTTCATCCAAAAGGATTCCTTTTCTCCATTTGTTAAAGCAGAATAATTCCACTTCTTGATGAATATATTCATCTAGCATGGTTGCTTCTTCTGTTTCATCGTCGAAAAATATCCATTGATCATTGATGTATTCGACTGTTCCTTGTGTAAAAGCACGGGTTTGGTACTCTATAAGCTTTAGTCTCTGCTGATTGTTCATTTCTTTGTAAACCTCCCAATTACTTCCCATAAATTCTTTTTAGACATTAAAGTTCAAATTTATAACTGAATGCCATTATTATTTTTGTTTTAGTTTTTAGGTAAAGCTGCAGTGCAAAGATCTAAAATGAGGCAGCAGGATGATTTGTTGATTGTTTTATCAGGACAAATAACCATTTTTTTAATCATGCATACAATACTCCATACTGATTGGTATCTAATCACAATTCCACGAAGAAAGGATGATCATCATGTGTGGAATCACAGGTTGGGTTGATTACAGAAAAGACCTGAGAAAAGAAGAGAGAACTTTGTCTGTTATGGCAGAAAAGCTGGAAAAAAGAGGTCCAGATGATACGAATGTATGGAGCGCCCTCCATGCAGGCTTTGGCCACAAACGATTGATTGTGGTAGATCCCCTTTGTGGAATCCAGCCGATGACAAAGGTGAAACAAGATTTTGATTATACGATTTGTTATAACGGTGAGTTGTACAATACGGAGGACATACGCAAAGAATTACTAATAAAAGGATATTCATTTAATGGCCATTCTGATACAGAAGTTTTATTGGCTTCTTATATGGAATGGGGCGAAGATTGCTTACAGTACTTAAATGGAATTTACGCTTTCGCGGTTTGGGATGAAAAAAGAAATTCCCTGTTCATTGCCAGAGACCGTCTTGGTGTTAAGCCGCTTTTTTATGCAGAGGTTGGATCTAGCTTATTATTTGCTTCGGAAATCAAGGCAATACTTGCACATCCAAATGTCAAAGCAGAACTTGACAGAGAAGGTTTGGCAGAAGTTTTTGCACTAGGGCCGTCTCATACACCTGGAACAGGGATTTTCAGAGGCATTAAGGAATTGAGACCTGGGCATGCATTAAAGTTCTCACAGGACGGCTTGAAAATATGGCGCTATTGGAATGTGAAAAGCGAACAGCACGAAGATACGTTTGAGGAAACAGTTGAAAAGGTGCGTTTTCTATTCAAGGATGCTGTAACAAGACAGCTTGTATCAGATGTTCCGTTAAGCACCTTCCTGTCGGGAGGGGTCGATTCGAGCGCAATAACAGCTATTGCTGCAAAAGAATATGAAAAGTCTGGCAAAGGGCCGCTGCACACTTACTCGATAGATTATGAAGGTAATGACCAGTTCTTTAAAGCAAATGAATTCCAGCCTAATTCAGATGGTATTTATATTAATAAAATGACAGAAACTTTTGGTACAATTCACCATAACTGCATTATCACGCAGGAAACGCTTGCCCAATATCTTCATGAGGCTGTTACAGTCCGCGATCTGCCAGGAATGGCAGATGTCGATTCATCTTTGCTGTGGTTTTGCCGTGAAATCAAAAAAGACTTCGTTGTGAGTCTTTCAGGAGAATGCGCTGATGAAATTTTTGGAGGATACCCATGGTTTAGGAGAGAAGCGGATCTAGCAAGGGGAGGATTTCCTTGGATGCGTTCAATCAGAGAACGGCAAGGTTTGCTGAAGGAAGAATGGAGCAGCAAGCTGAAGCTTGAGGATTATATGTATGATAAATATAACCAGACTATTGCTGAAACACCTAAATTAGAAGGCGAAAGTGCCGAGGATGCAAAACGACGAGAGCTGTTCTATTTGAATCAACTGTGGTTCATGACAACTCTATTGGAAAGAAAGGACCGGATGAGCATGGGGGCGAGTCTGGAAGTCAGGGTTCCATTTGCAGACCACAGGTTAGTAGAGTATGTCTGGAACGTACCATGGGAAATGAAGAACTATAAGAACAGAGAAAAGGGGCTGCTCCGCAAAGCGCTTGAGGGCATTCTTCCAGATGAAGTCCTCTATCGCAAGAAAAGTCCTTATCCAAAGACGCATAACCCTGTCTACACGAAAACAGTTACTGATATGCTGACAGGAATTTTAGCAGAAAAGGATTCAGCTTTATATGAATTCTTTGATTTTAACCAGCTCAAGGAGATTATCAATACAGGGGGCTCTGCCTTTAAAGAGCCTTGGTTCGGCCAGCTCATGACAGGTCCGCAGCTTCTAGCTCATTTGGCACAAATTCATTATTGGTTTAAGGATTATAATATAAATATTGTAGATTAATTATTAGCGGGGGCAGATGCTCCCGCTTTATTTTGCGATTAATGATGTTTAAAAAGATGTGCCGGCATAGGAATGTCAGGATCGACAGATACAGTGTTTGTATAGGTTAATGTATAGGCATCGCGGAATTTACTTGGGGTTATTTCTTCATAGCTTTTAAATAATTTCATGAAGTATTTCTCATCTTCGAAACGCAGTTCATAGGCAATTTCCTTGATTGTTTTGTTTGTTGTACAAAGGAGTTCTTTTGCTTTATTAAGCTTTAATGTATTGATGTAGCGAATTGTGCTCATGCCGATATTCTTTTTAAACAGCCTTGTCAGATGGTCTGGATTCATGGAAAAGGTATCGGCAATTTGTCTCACATTAAGAGGCTCATGAATATTCACCCTGATCCATTCAAGTATTTGGGTGAATTTT
>JAPSHL010000208.1 GCA_031179905.1 Bacillus sp. (in: firmicutes)
ATTTGATAATGCCAACCTTGATCGGAATGCATCAGTAATTGGTGTTCCTCTGGTAACTTTTCTAATGCTTTCTCCAACATTTCTGAAACAAGGGAATACGTGGAACTATGACCAATTGTGCATGTGATTATTTCCCATTAAAAAATATAAAACAGGTGATAAATAGAGCTTTTCACCAAATAATTTAAGCTCTGAAATATCGGTTACCCACTTCCTATTAGGGACTTCAACTGTAAAATCTCATATTGTTTGCTCATTTAAGACTTGCTTTATGGTCTGTTCCAATAGTTTTAGCAATTTCATGTGAGCTTTCTTTGCCTTCTAAGTACCGTAGTGCTGCTTGTAATTTTTCCTCTGATGTATATTTTGCCATAAAAAACTGCGCCTCCCATTGTTAGATGTGTCTAACAATGGGAGGCGCAGTTCAAACACTTGGGGTCTTCATTTTAGTTATTTATTTGGGGCAATTCTCTCATTTCCATCGTTGTCTCATTGCCGCATAATGGACATTTCAAATCATCTGTTGCAAAATCCTTTCTCATCCACCCATTGCATGCATTACAAGCATACACTTCCATATTCAGCAAAACTTCTTCAGGCTTATCTTCCATCCCTTTTCTGTTAAAAAACATGCTGTTAGCCCCCTTTTTTGTTTATTATGAACAAAAAAGCTAGTTTTTATAGGTACTGGGATAATTTTAAAGAATTTTTCTTTCTGACTTAACCAAGGTAAATGTTAGAGATAATCTCTATTATCGCGATTTATGCTGCAGTTATGCTATGATGATGTAATAAAAAACACATATGGAACGAGGAGAAAATCAAATGACAAACCAATTGTATTATTCTTCCCCTTACACATCCTCTTGGTCGACAAAAATTGTAAAAACGCTCCATAAAGAAGGCAAAGAATATGTCGTATTAGAAGAAACAGCTTTTTATCCTGAAGGAGGCGGACAGCCAGCCGATTCAGGTACCATTAACGGCATTAACGTATTGGATGTGCAAAAAGAGGATGACGGCACCATTTTACATCAAGTAGAACATGAATTAATTGGACAAAATGCAGAGTGCACAGTTGATTGGGTGAAAAGATATGATCATATGCAACAGCATACAGGCCAACATTTGCTGTCAGCTGTTTTGCATGAATGGAAAAATATCGCCACAGTAAGCTTTCATCTGGGAACTGATTACACAACGATTGACATAGACATAGAAGAGCTTACAGAAACAGATTTTTTGGAAATTGAAGCATTGTGCAGTAAATACATATTTGCAAATAAAGAAATTAAAACCTATTTTGTATCAGAACAAGAAGCTGCAGCACTGCCTTTGCGAAAGCTCCCAACTGTTAAAGGAAAGCTTAGAATTGTTGAAATTAATGAAATGGATTATTCTGCATGTGCAGGTACACATGTTGCTCATACAGGCGAACTAGGTTTAATTAAATTGGTTAAGACTGAAAAACATCGCGGTCAGACTCGTCTGTTCTTCTTATGCGGACACCGAGCAATTAAAGATTATCAATTATCTCAGACTATATTAACTAATATCAGTGATAAATTCCGAACAAACAAGGATTTGCTGGCAGACAGAATTGAAAAACTGGAAAAAGAAAAGAAATCATTACATACTGAGCTGGAGGCTGTCAAACAGGAAAATGCTGCCTTTTTGGTCGAAAAGTTAACAAGCAATAACGACAGCACGGTCATTTCTGCCTCTTTTACAGATAAACCTCTTAAGGACTTACAGCTCCTTGCCAAGACCTTTATTAAGGAGCATGACTATATTGTAATCTTAGCTTCCGAGTCAGAGAGGAAGGTTTTAATTCAACAAAATGGCAGTCACTCTCTTTCTTGTGGAGCAGTGCTGAAAGAAATTCTTGCTGAAATTAACGGTAAGGGCGGCGGTAACAATATGCAAGCGCAAGCGACTTTTGACTCGAATCAGGATTTGCAAAGAGCAATGGACGATTTAATTAATCGGATAAACCAAACTTTATAAACGCTATAAGTAAGAGGCTGGGGCAAAACTAAAAATATCCTTCTCAAAGAGCTAACTATTAAAATCAAGTTCGTTCCATTGCCCTCCAGCCACTCGCTTTCCGTTAGTAGCGAGCTTTAGCATCCTCCGTTTTTTTATACTTAAACCGAAAACGGCAAATAAAAAACCGAGCTATTATGAGATAAGCTCCCCCATAAGTAGTCAGATTTTTATTTTTTATCTGGCTGCCTATAGGGAAGCTTATCAAAATTCGCCTAATGTTCGATTTTATCTAGGACTGAAATACTTATGTCCCAGCCTCTTCATTAAATTGTCTGTTTTCTTGCATGTAGAAGTAGTGCAATCTTTATTTGAAAATAACTTATATGAGACGGAAGCTCTTCTTTGATCGGCTTAAGCTTTTCTGCCCCAGCTTTATCAATAGCTGCCTCAATTAACTGCTGCTCTTCTTGTGACAAAAATCGGCTCCAATCTATGGTGTGACCTTCTTCATCACATTTAAGCAGGTGATTTTCTATGGTCATAATTGTCATTTCTCTATCTTCTGCGATTTCTTTTAACTCCATACCAGTTTTCAGCAGTTCGAGTGTAATCAAATGAGAGTTTTCTGTTTTGGTTTTTTTCTTTGGCAATGATTTTGATTCTTCTATTTCCACCTCTTGCCCATTTTCCCATTCCTCTGGATTTTCCTGTTTGTAAGTTATAAGTGTCTCGATAATAATACCACCGTATTTATTGAGCTTATGCTCACCTATTCCTTTAATCGCTGAGAGTTCCTCCATATTTTCCGGTTTATGACTGGAAATCAATTTGAGTGTCTGATCTGAGAAAATGACAAACGGAGGGACTCCTTCACTTTCTGCAAGGCTTTTCCGCATTGTTCTTAACTGCTGGAACAGTCCGTTATCTTCTGTCAGTGCTTTCGCCTGAACCTGCTCTTTACGGAGCACCTGTTTGCGCTGAAGCAATACTTCTCTTCCTGTTTGTGAAACCTTCAAAACCGGCATAGAACCGCTGCTGACTGCTATATAATTTTCTGAAATGAGAAATTCAATGAAGTCACTGACAGCTTTAGCTGATTGCTCCTTCATAATTCCGTAAGTTTTCACTTTATCTAATGAGAAATCGATTATCTTCTTATTTTTCGAGCCTGTCAGCACTTGGGCAACCATAGTTTTTCCGAATCTTTCACCCATGCGCATCATGCAGGACAGCACCTTTTGCGCTTCAACAGTCACATCTACAACATGCCTGTCATCCTTGCAATTGCTGCAGCGTTCACATTTCTCTTCTGTATCCTCCCCAAAGTAGTGAAGAATGTATTTCTGGAGACAATCCTCCGTATGGCAGTAATTGATCATTGCCTGGAGCTTCGCCAAATCCTGTTCCTGTTTGTCAGGATCATGTGTCGTTTGGTCGATTAAAAACCGTTGAATGCGAATATCTTGTGCAGAATATAAAAGGATACACTCACTCGGTAGACCATCCCTGCCGGCGCGACCGGCTTCCTGATAATAGCCTTCCATGTTCTTCGGTAGTTGGTAATGAATAACAAATCTGATATTACTTTTATCGATACCCATTCCAAATGCAGTAGTTGCAATCATGAGCTGACAATCATCATTAATGAATTTCTGCTGTTCTTCCTCTCTTGCTCTGTCAGTCATACCGCCATGATATTTTGCTAATTGAAAACCTTTGTTTGTTAATCGTTCATAAAGCCTTTCAACATCCTGTCTTGTCGCTGCATATATAATTCCTGATTCTTCTTTATTTTTGCTCAAGAATCTCTCAATATAACGATGCCTGTCTTCTCCTTTGACGACAGAAAAGGAAAGGTTGCTTCTTTCAAATCCGGTTATAACTGTGTTTTCTATAGCAATATCCAATTGGGCGCAAATATCTTCTTTTACAACTGGAGTTGCTGTCGCTGTGAGCGCTGCAACAATCGGTCTTTTTTCAAGTCTTCTAATCAATTGTCCTAACCGGGAATAACTTGGGCGGAAATCATGACCCCATTGGGAAATACAATGGGCCTCATCTATTGCAATGAACGGAATTTCCAAGTCATTTAGCATGTCAATAAAAAACTCTCCATTAAGTCTTTCAGGAGCAACATATAAAATCTTGTATTTGCCTGATCTTAAATCTTCCATTCTTTTAGAAGCTTCATAAGAGTCAAGTGTACTGTTTAGAAAGGTTGCCGGTATGCCTGCTTCTGTCAGTGCATCAACCTGATCCTTCATTAAGGATATAAGCGGTGAGACAACTAGTGTGACACCTGGAAATATCATTGCCGGGACTTGGTAGCATATCGATTTCCCTCCTCCTGTCGGCATAATACATGCTACATTATCTCCATTGAGGATTTGGCGAATCACTTCCTCCTGACCCAATCTGAAAGAATCATAGCCGAAATATTCCTTTAAAATAGATAAAGCCTTTTCGAACATTTATATTAATCCTCCTAATCACACCGAAACTTAGTCCATTCCATTGTAACATTTTTTTCGCATGTAAAAAGGCGACAATTTTATGGGATTTTTAGCCTTTTATTAATGTTTTTTTTGCAACACTCAAAACTTAAGAAGGAATTATCTTCTCATATAGAGAAACTTCCTATTATCAAGTAATACAGGTGAGTGCGGTGAATTAGTTATTAAATGTTGATTGATTGATTGATTGGTTGTTTTGATTTTGGCATCTGTAGAAAGGACGCGTGATGTTATACGGACAAAACTTATCATTGTCGAAGGCTTGCCTGGAAGCGGCAAAACGACAACCGCTTCTGCTATTCATGAAGTAGTAAAGAATAATAATATTAGCAGTGAATTATTTCTTGAAGGAAATCTGGACCATCCGGCAGATTTCGACGGAGTGGCTTGCTTCTCCCCAATAGAGTGGAAACAGCTTTTAAGCACTAGCCAAAATGGAAGTCCTAGTTTCCAATGGACAGAAAAAAGGCGACCACGTCCTTTTTCCTTACAGGAAATTAATGAATCAAAACAGCGCCGTTTTTTGGAAGAACTATTCGAAATATTTTTAAACGAGACATTTATGAGTTGCCATTTGAGCAGCACACCAACAATCGGGATGATTAAATGGGGAGAAGAAGACGAAAGATTGATTGAGTATGTTTTAGGCTTGGAGAAAATTATTCATAAACTCAATCCAGTGTTATTATATGTACAGCAAGATGATATTGAGGGCTCTTTCCGTAAAGCATTCGACGAAAGACCTGCAGATTGGGCAGCTGGTTTTGTTGAGTATTATATAAACCAAGGGTATGGAGAAAGACACCAGCATACCGGTATAAACGGTACATTAGAAGTTTTAAAGGAACGGCAAAAGCTTGAAATGCAGATCTATGAGCGCCTGTCTATCCAAAAGTCGATGATTAACAATTCTTTATATGATTTGCCTTCCAGCCGTGCCCAAATCATCGACAATTGACTTCATTCCATGTAATCTAATAAACTGCAAAAAGGCATAAGCGATTTCGCTTATGCCTTTCGTTCTATTTATTACAGCCAAGCTGCTCCAACAATGATTAATAGAATGAATAGAACAACAATCAATACAAATCCACCATGACCATATCCTCCAGATACTGGTGCTGCATAGCTGTATCCTCCACACCCACAAGAGCTTCCGTAACCGCCATAACCGTATGCCATTTATAAAACACTCCCTCTTTTTATATATTAATTAATAACCAAAACCAACGTAGCTAGATCCTACAATGATTAATAAAATGAATAGCACTACAAGCAGAGCAAAGCCTCCGCCGAATCCTGCTGTTTGTTCACCACCCATTTAATCCACCTCCCTCATGCACATAAGCATCATATGTAGCCATAGGTTGTCTCGAATGGGCACATCATTATTTTTTTGTGTTTTTCTGTTTTATAAACTGACGATTGAATACCGAGTTATTTGATTCCACTGAAGGGGCTCCTACTTCAACCAGAATTTATCCCCTGGGGCTAAAGCGTTTTATGCCTCGCACAGTACAACAGTACCTTCTAATTCCATTGCTATATCTAATCCCTACTATTAATAATCAAGTTTTTATGATTTTAGTTGATTTTTATTGTTGAAAAACAGACCATGTTGCTTCATTATGTTACATCCGAATCTTACAGTAAATTGTTCTACAATCAGTGTTATGGAGTTACTGC
>JAPSHL010000209.1 GCA_031179905.1 Bacillus sp. (in: firmicutes)
GTTGGATTTAAACCGACTTATGGACTTGTTAGTCGTCAAGGGTGTTTACCATTTAGTTGGTCACTAGATCATGTAGGTCCAATGACAAGAACAGTAAAAGATGCAGCGATCATGCTAGAAGCAATGAAGGGTGTCGATCCCGAAGATAGAACTACTGTAAATAGGAATGATTCTGTTTTATATCAAGGATTACAAAATCTAGAAGGAAAAAAGCTCGGTTTTTATGAACCATATATGTTATCTGGAATTGAAGAAAATGTAAAATCAGTTATTCAAAAGGCTTTTCAGCAATTAATAGAATTAGGGGCAGAAATTATTCCTATCAATCTACCAGGAATTGAAAAGGCATTAGATGCTTTAAAAACAATTGCCCAATCAGAAGTAGCTTCCTTTCATGAACCGTTGTTAAAGAAATACGGTGATTCATATGGCGATGATTTAAAGTATCGCTTTCAATTTGGCCGTATAATTTCCGCAAATGATTATATAAATGCTCATCGGACGAGAAGACAATTCATTAAAGAGACACTTAAACAAATGGAAAAGCTTGATGTACTAATAGGTCCTACCAATGTACAGTCACCTTTTGCAATCGGTACGATGGTACCTGAACAGGCAATCAGTAATATGTTTACACTTGGCAAAACACCACTTGCAAATATACTAGGATTTCCATCTCTGTCAGTTGCCTGTGGTTTCACGACAGATATGCTACCTGTTGGTCTCCAACTGATTGGAAAACCCTTTGCAGATAAACTAGTTCTACAAATAGGGGATTGTTATGAGAAGTCAGAGAATTGGGTTCAAGAACTGAAAAAGAACAAACGTTATCTGCATGCTATTAAGTAGTGCCATCAGAAGAAGTAAAGCGGATAGCTGCAAAAATTTCTATCAAAAAACTGGAGGGAAGTTGTATGGAAATAACGGTAATTGGTGGAGGAAATGGTGCTTATGCAGCTGCAGTGGATTTGACGGAAAATGGTCATCATGTAAGGCTATGGCGAAGAGACAAAGATTCCTTTCAAGAGGTTATTCAGACACAGGCAATTAATGTAAAGGATCACAAAGGTTCAAGAACCGTATTATTAAAATTAGCAAGTGCCGATTTAAAAGAAGTAGTAGCAGGAGCAGAATTAATTGTTATTCCATTACCTGCAGTAAGTCAACAATCATTAGCTAAAAAATTAGTCGATGTTCTTGAAGATGGACAAGTGATTTTTTTGCCTCCAGGAACGTTTGGGAGCTATCTCATGGCAAAAGTACTTGTTGAAGAAGGCTGTAAAGCGAAAGTTGTGTTTGCTGAAACAGGAACATTACCTTATTTGGCGAGAAAGTATGACGAACAGACAGTGTCTATTTCTGGAAGGGCAACGCGGCTGCCAACTGGTGTTTTTCCTCGGGAACAATCAGAACACGCGTTTAACGTATTAAGAAAAGCATTTCCAACAGTAGAACTGATTCAAGACGCTTTAGACGGAGCATTAATGAACGCAGGTCCAATCATTCATCCGCCGCTTATATTAATGAACGCTGGACCAATTGAGCATTTTGATAAATGGGATATCCACAATGAAGGTACACAAACTTCGATCAGAAACGTTCATAAAGCATTAGATGAAGAAAGGATACAGATCCGGGAAGCATTAGGTTATGATGGACCACATTTTCCGCTTGATGATCATTATAATCTCGAAGGGGAAGAATGGATGTATGGAAATGGAGCGCATGACAAACTTGTAGATGGTGAGGACTGGTATGAGCCATTACATTTAAAAACGCATCGTTATATGAGAGAAGATGTTGCCTGTGGTTTAGCCTTTCTCGTTTCTCTCGGGGAATGGTTAGAAATTCCCGTGCCAATTGCTAAGGGCTTGCTTTCCATC
This sequence comes from Bacillus sp. (in: firmicutes), assembly GCA_031179905.1. Taxonomy (GTDB): domain Bacteria; phylum Bacillota; class Bacilli; order Bacillales; family Cytobacillaceae; genus Niallia. Next base: position 1,884 of record JAPSHL010000209.1, read on the forward strand.
GCTTCAGCAGTAGTGGGTGAAGACTTTCGTGAAACAGGGAGAACAATGGAGAACCTGCAGCTTGCTTCCAAAACAAAAGATGAATTGACAGAAATGCTTGAGAGAGGATTGCCCCACTATGAAGTTAGGTAACAAGGCAATTTTTATCGCAGGTGCTGGCAGAATGGGAAGGGGAATCGCATTAACATTTGCTTACCACGGCTTTCAGGTGACACTTATTGATATAAAAAATAGAAACGATAAAGAGTTTGAACGCTTAAAGTCTATCGCCTTAGCAGAAATAAAGAGTCAACTAAAGATTCTTGCACTATCAAATGTTTTCCCAAATGAAATGATCGATCTTATTGTTGGTAGAATAGAAGTTTGTCATATGAATCACCAGCCTGACATCTGGCAAGAGGCAGATATAGTATTTGAAGCATTACCAGAAACTTTATCATTAAAAAAAGTAGTTTATCGTCAAATTTGTTCAACTTTACCGAAAGAGACACTGATTGCTTCAACAACTTCTTCTCTTTCGGTAAACACGCTAGCTGAATTTGTCACGCACAAGGATCGCTTTATGAATACGCATTGGCTTAATCCAGCTTATTTAATTCCACTAGTTGAAGTTAGCCCAAGTATTGAAACAAGCGATCAATCGTTAAAGGAAATGTTTCAACTTCTTGAAGGCATAGGCAAAGTTCCGATTAAATGTGAACCTTCACCAGGATATATCGTGCCAAGGATCCAGGCCCTTGCAATGAATGAAGCATCTAGGCTCGTTGAAGAAGGTGTTGCTTCCATTGAAGATATTGATAAGGCTTCACGAGTTGGCTTTGGACTGCGCTTTGCTGTTTTAGGTTTATTAGAATTTATTGATTGGGGAGGTGCTGATACGCTTTACCATGCAAGTAACTATTTAAAAGATTCTTTAAAGTCAAATCGATTTGCTCCTTCGGAAATGATTGAAGAAAAAATGAAAAGTGGAGATATCGGGTTAAAAGTAAAAAAGGGTTTTTATCACTTCGAAGAAACAAGTTTAGATCAATACCAATTGGAGACTCTTCAAAAGTTTATTGATTTATTACAGCATTTAGGGTTTATCACCTCCCCAAAAGACATATCCAGTGTGAAAGAAGATCTTAATAAGGAAATATGCAACAAAAATAGTTAGAATATTATGAAAATATTATTTGTTTAAGTTTGGACAATTTTCGGGAGAGTGAGTCTATGAAAAAAGATGATGTTAAGTATAAAAAGATGGGAAGAAATGCAGCGATAGCGGCGACAATCGGATCTGTTATTGAATGGTATGACTTTTTCTTGTATGCAACGGCTTCAGCTTTAATTTTTCCAAAAGTATTTTTTCCCGCCTCTGATCCTTATATAGCAACTCTGCAATCCTTCGGCGCTTTTGCAATCGGCTTTTTTGCTCGTCCTATCGGTGCAGCGATTTTCGGGCATTTTGGAGATCGGGTGGGTCGTAAAACGGCACTTGTTCTTACCATGTTCTTGATGGGCTTAAGCAGTCTGGCTATGGGACTTTTGCCCACCTATGACAGTATAGGTATGTTAGCGCCTGCATTGCTGATCTTTTTACGATTAATTCAAGGAATTGGAGTTGGGGGAGAATGGGGTGGAGCAGTCCTTCTTTCCATGGAGTGGGGACAAAAAAAGAAGCAAGCCCTTATGGCAAGTTGGCCGCAGATGGGTGTCTCAGCAGGTCTGTTACTGTCTTCTATTGTCATTTCACTAATTATGTTCATTACAGGTGATAGTTTTTATACTTGGGGATGGCGTATACCGTTTCTCTTTAGTGTTTTATTACTAATCATTGGTTTGATTATTCGAGCAAAGATACCTGAAACACCATCTTTTCAAAATGTCCAAGAGGAAAAACAAGTATCACGCAAGCCTGTACTAGAAGTGATCAAAAATCATCCAAGAGAAATTCTCTTAGCTGCTTTAATTAGAATGTCTGAAAACGGGCCATTTTACGTGTACACGGTACTAATGATTAATTATGGAATGGAAACATTTAAAATCGATCAGCAATTTTTAGTGAATGCAAACACAGTAGGAAGTTTAGTTATGGTATTTTGTATTCCTCTCTTTGGTTATTTGTCCGATCGGTTTGGAATCAAGCGAATGTATTTGATTGGGGTAGCGACTACATTCCTATGGGCATTCCCTTATATTGGACTCATCAATACAGGAATACCATTTGTCATATTCTTAGCGACTGCTCTATCTATGATTCCACATAGTATGCAGGTTGGACCTCAAGGGGCGCTTGTTGCTAAAAGCTTTCCTGCTAGATTAAGATATAGCGGTCTATCGCTAGGTTCGCAATTTGGATCGATTATCGCTGGAGGAATTGCTCCACTAGTTTGTACGTTTCTTTTACACCAATTTGGTACTGCCTATGCCATTAGCGGCTATATTATTTTTGTAGCTATTGTTACTTTCACAGCAACACTACTGCTCAAAAATAATCCTGAAACAGAGGATAAATCGTTGGAGACTGGAGAAACTGCTTCAGTTACAGCACAATGAAAAAGACTTTAGGTTCGTTATTAGGAAGAAAATTCCGTGAAGTATACGATTGTTGACAAGGAGACATTCATTGCCTGTGGGGCTTGTGGAGGCGTTGCACCTGAAATATTTGAATATGATGATGACGGAATTTCTTATGTCATCCTTGATCAAAATGAAGGCACAGTACATGTGCCTGAAGATTTGATTGACTGTTTAGAAGAGGCACACGAAGGATGTCCGACTGAATCGATTAAAATAGCTGAAGAGTCTTTTAATGGCAATGTTTTAAAATACGAAGAAGTCCTTTGAAGAAATAAAATGACAACAAACAGGGGGATGGGTAATGAAAAACCAAAAAGTAATCGATGTTTATCAAGGATTAGTTATTAAGTTCAAAGATTTAATTCGAGAACATGAAATAGATCATGACGATTATCAAGAATTAGTAAATTGGATGGATAAATTAGGGAAAGTAGGGGAAATTCCATTATTTATGGATGTGTTCTTTGAAACTCATGCACTTCAAGAAATGTATAAACATGTAAAAGGGACTGAACCGACGATTCTAGGGCCTTATTATATTGAAAATACACCAGTCGTTGAAAATCCGGGGATGCTTCCTCAACGTGATGATGAACCAGGGGATGTTCTTTACTTTTCAGGATTAGTGAAAGATGTAGATGGAAACCCGTTAGCAAACACGAAAATAGATATGTGGCAGGCAGATGCAAACGGTGAATACTCATACTTTGCTGATGATATTCCAAAAGATAATTTACGAGGTGTATTTTACACAGATGAAAATGGTTATTTCAAGGTGAAAACGATTGCCCCTGGAAATTATTCCATACCAGCAGATGGACCAACTGGAAACTTCCTAAAATGGATTGATCATCATCCCTATCGACCTGCACACTTGCATCTATTAATCCAACCAGAAAATGGCGATAAATTGGTTACACAAATTTATTTTGAAGGTGATCAATATTTAGAAAATGATGTAGCACAAGGTGTGAGAGGAACATTAATAACAAAATTAGAGCAACATGCGGGGGCAGAAAAGGGCTTGAAAAATTACTATTATTCTGCACATTTAGATTTTGAACTAAGATTACAAGATAAACCCGTTTTTGATAAATCTATAGTGAATAAGTAATCTTAATTGAAAGACAATATGCATGACTTTGTGTATATTGTCTTTCTATTTGCTATTAGGAGTAGACCTGATCAGCACAACTCTGCTTAAAGGAGGAGATCACTCCTCCTTCCATAATTAGAAGCCGCCCATCGATTGTTGAGCCATTGCAACTAAACGTTTTGTAATTTCTCCACCAACTGAACCGTTAGCTCGTGAAGTTGTTTCTCCACCAAGGTTTAAACCAAACTCTGATGCGATTTCATATTTCATTTGTTCAATAGCTTGTTGAGCACCTGGAACAACTAATATACTTGGCATAGTTATGTGCTCTCAAACTAAAAAGGAGAAGACTAAAAATCTTCTCCTTTTTTTAGTCCTTTTCAAGATGATTTGTTCTTCTTTCTCCCAACTGTTTTGCAGCCTTTTTAGCCTTCTCCTGCTCGGGGTTTGTATAAAGGGCAGCAGTTGTGGTCGACGTATGACCCAGTTGAGTCATCAGCAAATGGATGTCTCCTGATTGCTCCATTAAGTTCGTCCCATATGTATGCCTAAGTTTGTGTGGCGACATCGATTTATTGGACTTAAATGCCTTCGTGTATTTCTTAACTAAAGCCTCGGTGGCACGGTTGGAAAGAGTG
>JAPSHL010000372.1 GCA_031179905.1 Bacillus sp. (in: firmicutes)
GTAAAGACATTGCGAATCCAAATATCATTATCTATAAAGTTATTTTTTATGTAAAGATCGTATGCTTTTTGGGTTGTATACAGGATGATTGGCTGTCCATAATGCTTTTCAAGCAGGTCAATCATTGTTTGCAGTTCTTTTTCCACTTGCTTGCGTTCAGGAGGATTTTTGTCCTTTTCACCATAGAATTCTACATCAATCACTGGAGGCAGAGAAGTATTCTCTTTTGGAACAGTGTTAATAAAGTTTTCAGCCTGTGTTTTCCCACTACTGTCATAGCTGAAAAAATGGTATGCACCGACACGCAAGTTCGTTTTCATTGCCTCTTCCCAATTGTAAGAGTATTTTTCATCAACAAAAGAGCTCCCCTCTGTCGCTTTTATAAAGGCAAAATCTATTGCTTGCTCCTCTATTTGAGACCAGTTAATCTCTCCCTGATAAGAAGAAACATCGATTCCCTTTACAGGGAAGTTATTTGCCTTAAATGAATTAGGTATGAAGATACCTTCCCTCCATAATCCAATAATCAAAATGGCGAAAATAATAGCGATAAAAATAGGCATCACAATCCATTTACGTTTTGATATTTTCCTTTTAAGTCCATTCATGTTCTAAAATGCTGTATAGTAACGAGTCACGCCAACCGTCACGTATAAGCAATTCCTCTCTTAGCCTTCCTTCATTCGTCATGCCTGCCTTGTGTAAAACTTTGGCTGATCCAATATTTCTTGGATCACATGTAGCGTAAATTCGATGAAGCCTTCTTTTCGAAAAACCAATTTCAATTAGCCTTTTAGCAGTTTCTGTTCCAAATCCTCTGGCCCAATAATCTGGATGTATAATATAGGATATCTCACCAATTTTATGATAAACATCCCTAATGTTTAATTCCCCAGCACCAATTACTTTGTGGCTGTCTGGAAGGACAACAACATACACAAATCTAGTTCGCGGATTATGCTGTGAATCTATCATCACTTGCTCAACAAAAGCTTCTGTATCTGCCTTTGTATTAGGACCCCAGGGCTGATATTTGCATACGATATGTTGTGAGGCGTATTCATGAACAGATAACCAGTCAATTTTCTCCATGTCACGCAAAATAATATTCTCTGCTCCCATTATCTTCCTCCCCAAACTTTTCTCTTAGAAGATACTCGTTTTTGGTTGAATTATCTTAATGTATACAGGTTATCAAACAAATTCCACTTTATTTGATTCGGCATATTTAGAAAAAATTCCTTCGCAGTTTACATCTTTCTGTCTATATGCTATTTTTTTATTTCACGGTGCACCTAAAGGGGGATGCAAAATTAAATTTGGCCAGAAAGTTATTTATAAAAGTAAAATTCATATTGTCTTTTTTGATTATGGAAACGGGCTAATTGAAATTCAAAATCCGTATACTAAATCTATCATTCTTGCGAAATATGAAGATTTAATAGTGAGATTGAAATAAATCCCATCCTTGAAGGGTTTATTATTCATGTTTGCGTTCATATGCGTTGCTGCCTGGCAATTTCTTTATCACATTCCATGCCTCGATTGCATCATTGCGGCTTTT
>JAPSHL010000210.1 GCA_031179905.1 Bacillus sp. (in: firmicutes)
TTGCATTCCCTTTTTGTTTATAGTTGCTTTAGAAAAGACCGATAACCGTATATAATGCTAAAATAATACTAGAAGCTCTATATAATTGTGAACAAAAAGTCATTATATATAATCTCTTTTTTAGTGGAAATAATGGCATAATACATCATATAAGAAAGATTATTTTAGGCGGTGTAATTATTGAAGACTATAGTCGTTGTTGGCGGGGGAATCACAGGCTTATCTGCCATGTACTATTTACAGAAAATAAAACGAGAGTATAAGCTGGATACCAAGCTTGTTTTGATTGAAGGAGAAAAATCGTTGGGCGGGAAGATCCACACGGTTCAAAAAGGTGACTTCATCATGGAAACAGGCGCAGATTCGATAGTGGCGCGAAATGAGAATGTTCTCCCTTTTGTGCATGAGCTTGGGTTAGACGGCGAGCTTGTCTATAATGCAACTGGAATTTCTTACATCCATACAAAGGATAAGCTGTTGGAAATACCGAAGGACTCTGTATTCGGCATCCCGATGACATTAGAATCCTTGTTTTCAAGTGAATTGATTTCAGCAAAGGGAAAGCTAGAAGCATTGAAGGACTTGTTCAGAAAGAATAAGCATTTTACAAAGGAAACGTCTATCGGCGAATTTTTAGAGTATTTCTTAGGGAAAGAAATCGTTGAAAAGCAAATTACGCCAGTATTAGCAGGGGTATATTCTGGAGGGCTATATAACTTAACGATGGCGTCAACCCTTCCGTATTTGCTTGAATACAAGGAGAAATACGGCAGTATTATCCAAGGATTAGGCAAGAACAAAGATCAATTTCAATCTGCGTCCAATAAAAAGTTCATATCTTTTCAAAATGGGCTTTCGACCATTATAAACAGGCTGGAGGAAGTGCTGGAAGATGTTGAGATTAAGAAGGGAACAGCAGTTAAATCAATAGAGAAAGGAGACGATGGCTACAACATAGGACTGGCTGATGGGGATAATATTCAGACAGAATATATTGTGCTGGCTGCACCTCATCAAGTTGCTGAAAAGCTGCTTAATGAAAAAGACCTGTCAGAAGAGTTTGCCAAACTTCAAAACTCTTCTAATATCACCATGTATCTTGCATATGATATTCCAGATGAGCAGCTTCCAAAGGACGGTACAGGGTTTATTGTTGCAGAAGACAGTGCATTGACTTGTAATGCCTGTACTTGGACAAGCAGGAAGTGGACGCACACTTCCAAAAGCAGCAGTCTGTTGCTCAGACTTTTTTATAAGAAGTCTAATCCTGCATATCAGCATCTTGACTCATTGTCTGAAGAGGAACTATTAAAGGTTGCTGAACAGGATATCGAGAAAAGTCTCGGAATTACGGAAAAGCCGATAAGCTATGAAGTGACAAAGTGGAATGACTTAATGCCTGTTTATTCCTTGCAGCATAAATCTGCATTAGATACGATAAATGCTAAGATGGCTGAGCTTTTTCCGAATGTGCTTTTGGCAGGGAGTTCCTATTACGGAGTAGGAATCGCCGCCTGTATTGCAAATGGAGAAGAAACCGCGGGCAAAGTGGCAGATTCTCTCCTTTAAAAAGGGTGCTGGAAAACAACCAGCACCCTTTTTTATCTCTTTTTCTTTTAATTGGAATAAACACAAGGATAAGTAAAAGCAGTGATATAAATAAAGCTGAATAAGATACAGCCTGTGCAGATGCCCAATTTTTGATTGCTATCGCCATATAAGCCCAGATGATAACGAGAACATATGCCCAATCTTTCTCAAAAATTCGAAAGAAAATTCCCAGAATGCCGCCAATGGCTAATAAGGATACCGTCCAAAGCGGTTCAGTGAGATGCATTTCAATATATGTAAGGTAATAGCTTATATTAACAATATAAATAGAAAAAGGAAGGATATCGAATAAACGATCAGAAGCAGACTTTATTGCTTTGTAGAGGAAGAGTAAGGTTAAAAGCAAGAGTAGAATAACTGCTACAGAGAGAGCAAAGAATTCATAATGCCAAACGAGAATCCAGGCAGCGTTAAGAATGCATGTAAGGATAAATAGTATGCTGTTTGTTTTCGAATAGGTAATTACCCTATATTTACGCATGAAGCCGCGCGCAAGCCAAATTGCCAATAGTATGTATATAATTCCCCAAATCATAAAGGCATAGGAAGCAGGAGTTATAAGCACCTCTAACTTATTGGATATTTCGCCAGTTGTTTGACCATTGATTGGAATGATATTCGCTAGAGCATTTATGACTACCATAATCACATAGAATAACAGGCTTAGAATGATATAGGCCAATATAGTACCTCCTTTTTTATCATTCTATTCCACCGAATTATTACTTTATAATCATTCGAAATCATTATTAGTGTGGTTATAGGTAACATTTTTTCTAATAGAGGAGCACAATGCAACCTGATTGATATATTTTAATTTTTTGTAGAAAGCATCTTTATACATTATTATAATGATAGCTGAATGATTAAAAGACAGATTATTATTCCTAAAATAGGGGCTATTAAAAATGATGGACCAAATCATATTAACATATATTGTAATAATGACTGCTGGCGGCGTTTTGCAACTTGTATTGGCTTTTATAGGCTATACCAATAGGCATGTATTTGCTGGAACAAAAACATTTGCGTGGCTGTCGCTGTTTTCTGCCATCTATGTATTTGGACATGCGCTCGAGCTTACAAGCACTACCGGAGAAGGTATTATGTTTTGGGTTGTTTTTCAATACTTAGGCATGCCGTTTTCTGCCCCTGCAACCTTAATTCTTGTTTTGCAGTATATAGGTTTAGATAAGCATTTAAACAGAAAAACCTTGCTCCTATATTTCCTGATCCCTGTGCTCACCCTTATTATTATAGTAACAAATGATTTCCACCATTTATTTTATAAACAAGTTGATTTTGTTCAAAGCCATGGCGCTTTACTGTTAGATATGACAGTTGGACAATGGTATGTGGTTCATGGAAGCTATACATTTGGAACTTTGTTTGTCGGAGCTATTATTTTAGTCTGGTATTGGATTAAGACGAAGACGAAGCATTGGAAACAGCTTCTGACACTATTAATCGGAATTTTATTGCCGATTATAACTTCATTGCTATATTTATTAGGGTTGACACCATATGGAATTGATCCTGTTCCGATTATAATGAGTATCACAGGTTTGCTCTACTTATGGGCGATAATGTCCACCCATTTGCTGACAGTGGCTCCCGTTGCCAAGGATTATTTGTTTGAAAGCATGAGAGATGCGGTCATTGTTCTTGATTTATCCGGAAAAGTAGTTGAATTCAATCCGCTAGCTTCCCAGCTGTTTCCTACCCTGAAGAATGGAAAACAAATTGATGCTATAATGGAAGATAGAGGCGGACTATTGCCCTTTGGTGACAGAATAAATGATGATTCTGTAAATGAGACGGAATGGAATCACAGAGGGAAATACTATCAGATAAGAATATCGCCGATTTATAAACGCGATCATATTCTTGTAGGCACTGCGGTTGTTATTATTGATATTACAGAGTTAAAGCAAGTGCAAAAGCAGTTGAGAGAATTGGCCTATAAAGATGGTCTTACAAAAATATATAATAGAACTTACTTTATAGAGAAATCCAAGAAAGCAATAGGCCAGGATTTTAGCGCACAGGATTCTACAGCCGTGCTGCTTTTTGATGTGGATCACTTTAAAGGTATTAATGATAGTTTTGGACATTTTGCCGGTGATGATGCATTAAGACATATTGTCTATATTACCCAAGGCTTGCTAACAGAGGAGATGCTTTTCGGAAGATATGGAGGAGAAGAGTTTGTAGTGCTTCTCCCTGGGTACTCTCTTGAGTCAGCCGCTGAAATCGCAAATCAAATCAGAAGCTCCCTCGAAATGTCGAGCTTCTACTCAAAAGAAGAAAAGATAACTATTACAGCAAGTTTTGGAGTCGCAGTAATAGAGAATATATCTAATCCAGATAGTGCTCTTGAAGAGCTAGTCGAAAAGGCTGATTTAGCTCTGTATGAAGCGAAAAGGAATGGCAGAAACAGAGTATATATCGAAATAAATGAAAGTTTTAGGGAATACAGCTTTATTTATCACTAAATTTATGGTCAAGCATAAGAAACTTAAGTAAGTATGCATACTTGGCAAGTTAACACAGAAATAGGCGAGGGGTGAAAAGCTAACGATGAATATCCTTTCAGCAAAAGATGTGAGAATAGGCTATGATGATAAGATTATTGTCGAACAGCTGAGCCTGGAAATTGAAACAGGAAAAATCACCACAATTATCGGACCGAACGGATGCGGAAAGTCGACGATATTAAAAGCATTGGCAAGACTTAATAAGGTGAAAGCCGGAGCAGTTTACCTAGATGGTGAAGCAATACAAAAGATCCCAACTAAAAAAATCGCTAAAAAAATGGCAGTGCTGCCTCAGTCTCCAGATGCACCGAGCGGTTTAACGACTTATGACCTTGTTTCCTACGGGCGCTCTCCGCACCAAAAAGGCTTCGGCCAATTAGGAGAAAAAGATAAAGAAATGATTGATTGGGCACTTAAGGTGACAGGTCTTACCGAATGGAAGTATCAAGAAGTCGATACTTTATCAGGCGGACAAAGACAAAGGGCGTGGATTGCAATGGCAATTGCTCAAGAGACAGAGCTACTTCTCTTGGATGAGCCGACAACATATCTGGATATGGCACATCAGCTAGAAGTGCTGCAATTGCTCCAAAAGCTCAATGCAGAGGAAAATAGAACAATCGTGATGGTTATACATGATCTTAACCATGCGTCCCGTTTTTCTGATAAAATGATTGCAATGAAAAAGGGAAAGTTGAGAAAAGAAGGGACCCCGAATGAGGTCATGACAGCAGAAGTCTTAAAAGATGTCTTTCAAGTCGATGCTGAAATCGTGACAGATCCAAGGACAAATAAGCCAGCGTGCTTATCTTATGATCTAGTTGGTGCAGAATCAAGAAATGCAGGGGTGCCGTCTCGAGATTGATAGGCATAAAACAGCCATTTATCTCATATAATGTTACAAAAATATAAAATTCACATAAAAACAATAAGTGTTTTCGTTTCCAACAGTCAGAATGTTATACAATGGTAAATGTTAAAAGGATCGAAATATTAGCAGAAGGTTGAGATTATGAAAAATTATGATGTAAAAGAAAAGTTCTTACAGATAATGACAGAAGATGAAGTTAAGATAGATGAGCCCCTAAGTCAATATACGTATACGAAAATTGGAGGGAAGGCAGATTATCTGCTTTTTCCGATTACGTTTGAACAGCTTCAGAAAGCCTATAAGGCCACATTAGAGGCTGGAATCCCAATTACAATCTTAGGTAATGGTTCGAATGTCCTTATAAAGGATGGGGGAATTCGCGGTGCTGTGTTCAACTTGACCAAATTGAAGGCTATCCGACTTGAAGGAGAAAAAGTGCTCGCACAGAGTGGTGCAGCCCTAATCGATACTTCCCGATTTGCATTGGAGCATGATTTGACTGGCCTTGAATTTGCATGTGGTATTCCAGGTTCAATCGGTGGTGCACTCTATATGAATGCCGGTGCATACGGCGGTGAAATTGCAGATGTTTTGGAGAGTGCGACTGTACTTACGAGAGAAGGGGAAATTATCTCAGTAAGTAAAGATGATCTGGATTTAGGTTATCGCACAAGCAATATTGCCAAGAACAATTATGTCGTCTTAGAAGCGGTCTTTAAACTGCAGACTGGGAAACAGGAAGAAATTAAGGCGAAGATGGATGAATTGACATATCTTCGAGAATCAAAACAACCGCTAGAATATCCATCATGCGGAAGTGTCTTCAAAAGACCTCCAGGTCACTTTGCAGGAAAGCTGATACAGGACAGCAATCTTCAAGGAACAAAAATAGGCGGAGCACAAGTATCTACAAAACACGCAGGATTTATTGTCAATGTGGATAATGCGACTGCTGATGATTATATTTCTCTTATCAAACATGTGCAAATCACAGTCAAAGAGAATTATGATGTTAACTTAGAAACAGAAGTTAGAATCATTGGGGAAGACAGGTAACCAAATAAAATAACCACACTGCATAAGACAGCGTGGTTATTTTTTATTTATCACGTGAAAGACAGGGACCTTCGGCTGATACCTTTTTG
>JAPSHL010000211.1 GCA_031179905.1 Bacillus sp. (in: firmicutes)
ACTTCCATTCAGGAAAAGGTAAATATAGTTTCTATTTATATGGAGGAACAGCTTGTAAAAGAGCGGCCAGTGGAAAACACCGATACAACTCTTGAAGAAGATGTGAAAAGACTGTTGAGCGAACATAATAATGCAACAGATATTCAGGAAATAAGGGTCATTAACAATAACTCCATTATAATCGGCACATCAGATCCTGAAAAACAAACTTTAGTCGGACAGAAAATGGTACAAAGTAAAGTTAGAAGAGCGATGTCAAATTCTTCTCAACCGACTTCCTATATTAGAGTCGAATCTAATAAAAAAGAATATGTGTTAATAACTCCAATTAGGCAGCAAGGTGGCGAAACCGTTGGGGTGATTTATACTGTTGGTAAGATTCAGCAAGTATATGACAGTCTGGACAGTATCAACAATATCTTTCAAAAAGGGACTGCTATCACTTTAATCGTCACAGCAATACTTGGTATATTACTGGCAAGAACAATTACAAGACCTATCTCCGATATGCAGAAACATGCTTTTGCACTCTCAAAAGGAAACTTTTCACAGAAGGTTAAAGTGTACGGGTTTGATGAAATTGGACAGCTGGCGATTACCTTTAATAATTTGACGAAGAAGCTCCAAGAATCACAGGCATCTACAGAAAGTGAAAGAAGGAAGCTGTCTTCTGTTCTGTCTTATATGACTGATGGCGTTATAGCTACAGACAGAAAAGGGAGAATTATTCTTATCAATGAGCCAGCGGCTAAAATGCTGGATGTTTCACGTGAAACAGTTCTATCAGAGCCGATTATTCAATTACTTGGTTTAAAGGATAAATATACATTTGATGAACTGCTGGAGGAGCGAGAATCGGTTATTTTAGATTATAGTACAAATTATGAACCATATATTCTTCGTGCGAATTTTTCAGTGATTCAAAAAGAAACAGGTTTTGTAAATGGGTTAATTACTGTTCTTCATGATATTACAGAACAAGAGAAAATTGATATGGAAAGAAAAGAATTTGTGGCTAATGTTTCCCATGAGCTCAGAACTCCATTAACGACAATGAGAAGTTATGTAGAAGCATTGGCAGAGGGAGCATGGCAGGATGATGGGCTGGCTCCAAAGTTTCTGGAAGTGACTCAAAATGAAACAGAGAGAATGATACGTCTTGTCAATGATCTGTTACAGCTGTCCAAGCTCGACAGCAGAGATTATAAGCTGAATAAAGAACTAGTAGATTTTATGGTCTTCTATAATAGAATCATTGACCGTTTCGAATTGACAAAGGAGCAAAACGTGATCTTCGAACGGAAGCTGCCAAAACATGTAGCATTTGTTGAAATTGATGAAGATAAATTGACACAAGTCCTTGATAATATCATATCGAATGCGATGAAGTATTCTCCTGAAGGTGGAAAAATTACATTTTCCATAAAAGAACAGGAGCAGCAAATTATTGTAAGCGTGGCAGATAACGGGGTTGGTATACCGAAGGAAAATATAAGCAAAATCTTTGACCGTTTTTACCGTGTCGACAAAGCGAGAACAAGAAGGCTTGGGGGAACTGGTCTAGGCTTAGCTATTGCGAAGGAAATGGTTGAAGCACACGGGGGAAGAATTTGGGCATCAAGTAAAGAGGGAAAAGGCACGAAAATCTCCTTCACACTCCCTTATATTCAATCTGAAGAGGATGATTGGGTATGAATTATGAGAACATAAAAAGTTTAGTGCTGACAATTTTAGTGATGTTGAGCCTGCTCATGTATTATCTGCTTTGGACAGATCAAGGCAACACAACAGAGCTTTCGACTGATAATATTGTAGAGCTTGAAAAAATCGGCAGCGAAAAAGAGGTAGCTGATATTGTTCGGCCCGATAGAATTTTCCAGCATGTAGATGGTGAAATATATGGTACAATTTCAAAGGAAGAAATAGATTCCGTTCTAGAAGTTTTAAAAACAGTTGAATATGGAAGCCTTGAAAACATTTCCGAAGAAATAAATGATATACCTTCTTTCATTGAACAAGAAACCAACAGCATGGAGATTCGTTTCCCAGGTCAGACTCCTTTCAGCCTATATAGGGATATCCTTCAGATCGATGAGAGTAACCTATTTAATTTTGACACAATCCTTGTTTCCTATAATCTTGTTAATGAGGATGAAGGAACGGTTTACTTTATTTCAGATGAAGAAAACAAGGTATATAAAAGCAATATTTCTGTTAGTTATATCAATAATATTAAAGATTTCCAGAATAATATTACTGACGAAGAAACAACGTACAGCAGTTATTTCAGTTATCAGGCAGGAAGTAAGCTAATCTATTTACCAAAAGAGAAAACAGAAATAAATAAATATATATATAAGAGTGAGACAGTTGATTCATCGAGACTTAAAAATGCCTTTTTTACTAACTCGAGTCTGGCTCAAAAGAGTGTTGAGACGAATCAGGAAGTCTATACAGATGATACTAGTATTTTGAGAATAATAAAGGATACACATGTGGTTAATTTTAAAAGCACTTCAGGCATTACGGTCAATGAGCTAAGTCCTAATCAAATCATTGAAAACAGTATTAATTTTGTCAATGGGCATGGAGGCTGGGTTAACAACTTTTTATATGTAGGAAATAATAATAACTCAAGTACGATTAATTTCCGTATTTATAATGAAACGGGATTTCCGGTCTTTAACCTAAAAAACGGTCTTTCTACTATAAAGGTCAGCTGGGAGAATAATAAGATAGAGCAATTCATTACAAGCAACCTGACTATAACAGCAAAACCAATTGATACAACAGCTCAAAAGCTTGATTCAGGCAGTTCTGTATTAAAGGAAATTAAGTCCTCAGAAAACTTCGACCCTGATAAGCTGGAGGATATTGTGCCAGGCTATGATATGGTGATAACCAATCCGAGCTATGTTTATTTAGAGCCAAGCTGGTTTTACTTGTATAATGGGCAATGGCGTCAGTTAGGGGAAGCAAAGACAGGGGGCACTAATAGTGGATTGGAGTAAAATTAAGACTATTTTTATTGTGGCCTTCTTACTGTTGGATTTTTATTTGATATATGAATACACGCAACTAAAAAAGGATAATGAGCAGTTTGAGACAGAAGAGCCAGAAACACCAATTTCAAAAACATTGGCACTTGATGGCATTAAATATGATGAAGACAAGTTCCCAACGAATGTTGAGAAAGGTCAGTATTTAACAGCAAAATCAATGACGTTCAGTGATGAAGATGTTGAGGGACTGGAAAAAGACAGGCTAAGCGGTCAAAGTATTAGAGTTCAAGATTCTACTATGCTTCAGTCTATATTAGAAAAGCCCATAAAGCTGAGCGATGATTTTAAGAAGGAAGAATTAGCTGATTATATTAACAATAATATTCTAAATGGCGATCAGTATGTGTTTTGGGAGAAGAAGGATAATACGATAACCTATTATCAGCAATATAATGGCAAGACTTTATATCACAACTTAAAAGGAGAATTGACCTTTTTAGTAAATGAAGAAAATAACATCGTTTCCTATAATCAAACCTATCTGCAAGACATTAAAGAATTTGATGAAAAGGAAACGCTCGTGAAGCCGCTGGAGGCTATTTATGCCCTCTATAAGAATGCCTATTTGGAAATGGGAACTTATATTTCCAATGTGGAACTCGGTTATTATTCACAGCAAAATGCGCCATCTGTGCAACTGTTGGCGCCAACTTGGAAGATTACTTTAAAAGGACAGAAAAATCTCTATGTCAATGCGTTGAATGGAGAGATTATTAAGCCAGGGATGGAAGAGACGAAATTGGAGTGAATTAAACATGCATTTTAGTGTTCTCGCGAGTGGGAGTACAGGCAATGCTATTTATGTAGAATCAGGGGAACATGCTTTTTTAGTTGATGCAGGCTTGAGCGGAAAACAAATGGAAACATTATTTCAAGGCATTGACCGTAAAATGGACAAGCTTTCTGGTATATTCGTTACACATGAACATAGTGATCATATTAAAGGTGTTGGTATCATAGCAAGGAAGTACAAGCTGCCGATCTACGCAAACGAAAAGACTTGGAGGGCAATGGAACCTCTCATTGGAGAAATACCTGTTGAACAGAAATTTCAATTTGATATGGAAACAGTGAAGACATTTGGAAATGTCTCGATTGAATCGTTTGGGGTGTCCCATGATGCGGCAGAGCCGATGTTTTACATTTTCCATCAAGGGGACAAAAAGCTTGTACTTATTACTGACACTGGCTATGTGAGTGACCGCATGAAAGGAATTATCCGCAATGCGGACTCCTACGTATTTGAAAGCAATCATGACGTCCAGATGCTGAGAATGGGAAGATATCCGTGGAATATTAAGAGACGGATATTGAGTGATGTTGGCCATGTTTCTAATGAAGATGCTGCAGTTGCGATGAGTGAAGTCATTGGTGACCGTACAAAGCATATATACTTGGCACATTTAAGCATGGATAATAATATAAAAGATTTAGCAAGGATGTCAGTGACACAAACGCTCGAGCAGCGAGGTGTAGAGTTATCGGACCAGTTAGGACTGTATGATACTGATCCAAAAAAACCAACAAACTTAATGGCTATCTAAGGGGAAAGCAAGCAGAATATATCTGCTTGCTTTTTTATGCAGACTTTATGTCATAACCAAGATTTTATCTTAATAAAATGGTTATGGACTACAATTTTCCTTCAATACATTGTTTGTTTTTATAAGGAATAGGAAAAATTAATAGGGTACTTATTAGTGTCTTATTAAATGGCTCTTGTTTATAGATGGCGTTGTCTTAAATAATAAGGACATACTAAGAAGAAACAATTGCTGAGAAGGAAAGGCGGTATAAATAATGACAAATGATGATGAATTTCGGTATGAAGATTATAAACGGAGCAGACCTCAACGAAAACGCAGGGGCTACTTTTTTGCTGGTTTGATAGGTGCAGTTGTTGGGGCTCTGATTATTGTGCTTTTGCTTCCTCGTTTATCCCAACTAGGAATATTGTCCATGCTGCAAGGTCCAAACAACAGTGGCATTACACAAGGTGTAACTGTTGATGTAGAAACAGATGTCACTAAGGCAGTTGATATTGCTGCAGATGCAGTTGTCGGTATAACAAATTTACAGGAATCTGGCTTTTGGGCTGATGCGAGTGAGGCAGAGGCAGGCACTGGGTCTGGTGTTATTTATCGAAAAAGCGGAAATGATGCCTATATCGTAACAAATAACCATGTTGTAGAAGGGGCCACAGAGCTTGAGGTTACCCTTGCTAATGGTAAGAAAATCAGTGCTGAGCTTATAGGAAGCGATATTTGGACAGATCTTGCTGTACTGAAGGTAAGCTCAAAGGAAATTTCTAAAGTTGCTGAGTTTGGTAATTCTGATGCGCTCAAATCTGGAGAACCGGTCATTGCAATTGGAAATCCCCTTGGCCTAACCTTTTCTGGATCCGTTACACAGGGAATTGTTTCAGGACTGGACAGAACAATTCCAGTTGATATAAATAATGATGGAGTAGCTGACTGGCAATCAGAGGTTATCCAGACAGATGCGGCCATCAACCCAGGAAACAGCGGAGGCGCACTAGTTAATATTAAAGGTCAGCTTATAGGCATTAACAGTATGAAAATATCAGAATCCTCTGTTGAAGGGATAGGTTTGGCAATCCCAATCAATTCTGCAGTTCCAATTATAGAAGATCTTGAGAAACATGGTGAGGTAAAGCGTCCCTACATGGGAGTAGAGCTCGAGTCTGTCAGCGATATTCCAGGTTATTATCAAGAAGAGGCACTCAAGCTACCTAAGGACCTAACTACAGGTGTTGCAATTAAAGCTGTTGCCCCTAATTCTCCGGCAGAAAAGGCAGGATTAAAAGAACTGGATGTTATTGTTGAGCTTGATGGAGAGGAGATTACAGATTTGGTTGATCTTCGCAAACATTTGTATACAGATAAAAAAGTTGGCGATAAACTCAAAATAAAATATTATCGTGAAGGAAAAGAGAAAACAGCAGAACTGACATTGGCGGAAGATAAGATGTAAAGGAGGGGAGAATACCCCTTCTTTTTGTTTTATTAAAAAAGATATAGAAATTTAAATAAGGATA
>JAPSHL010000212.1 GCA_031179905.1 Bacillus sp. (in: firmicutes)
AAGGTTAGCATCTATCACTATATCCCTTCTAACAGCTTTAAGGAAACATTAAAGGAGGATCCGCACCTGGAGCTTGCTTTTTAAGAATTGTAAAAAGCCCTTATACTTATAAGGACTTTTTGCTAAGGCTGCTATTAAAAGTTCATGTGCTTATCGGCAGGATTATATCCACTTTTGTACCTTTGTTTTCCACACTTGAAACATAAATTTCCCCGTCAAATGATTGAATGATTCTTCTGCATACGACAAGACCTAGACCAGTTCCAGATGCTTTGGAAGTATAGAATGGCTCGAACAGCTTTTTTAGCTCTGTTTCAGGAATGCCTACACCAGTGTCATACACCGTGATACTGACACGATTGTTCAATTCTTTTAATTTTATTGTCAGTGCTCCGCCGTTTTCCATCGCTTCTAACGCGTTTTTTGTAATATTAAGAATGACCTGTTTCATTTGATCTGCATTGCAATAAACAAGCAGATTTTTTTTTGGAGTTTCAAAATGGCATTCAACATTATAAAGGTTCGCCTCTGAAAGAATAAGAGGCTTTAGCTCTGAAACAATATTTTCAATGTTTAACTGCTGTTTTTTAAGTTCTGTCGGTTTGCCCAAGATAAGGAACTGGCTGACAATTTCATTAATCCTATTAATCTCTTTTTGTATAATAGAGAAATAGAATTGATCTTCGGTATCTTTATGCTTTTCACTTAACAGCTGTACAAGACCTTTAATTCCAGTTAAGGGGTTTCTGATTTCGTGTGCAGAGCTTGCAGCCATATTGCCTACCAATTCAAGCTTATGTAATTCATTCTCTTTATTTTCTTGTTCTGCCATCCGTTTGTGAATAGACAGAATGATGACAAGATACAATAATTGAAAGCAAATGAAGAAGATCACTAGTAAAGGCCAGTTCTTGCTTAAGATTTTTTCGATTTTTATCTCTTTTTGCTCGACAATTATCTTCCAAGGTAAGCTGTTCATGGGCATTGCTATCGTAGAGCTATTATGAGATTTCGGTTTATTAATACTTAATATAGTTTGGTTTTCTTCATTAATGATAGTAATATTACTTTTAGGTGTGAGCATTTCCATAACATTTGATAAATAGTCTACCCTTAAAAAAGCAATAATTAAGTTCACGACGTGTTGCTGTTCATCTAAAACTGGTTTTGCGATTCCAATTACTTTTTGTCCATCTAAAAGATAATCAGTTTTATTTGAAACCGTCGTATCCTTTGCTTTGATAGCTTCCTCTACATAAGCTTCGTGTGAAATGTCCATTCCCTCAATTTTCCTGTCTGTTCCAGCAATTCTGTTGCCGGAAGGGTCGAGAATGTAAATACCTCCATACATTTGCTCCTGCAGAAGGAGCTTTTTCAGAAAAATATCTTCATTATCTTTATTCCAATTACCTGGGGATGACTCCAGCATGATACTGACTGTATTCAAGGAGTTAATCGTTTTATTTATAAAAGTATCCCACTGTCTTTGATGGACAGAAGCAATCCTATATGCATTTCTGTCATGCCTATCGATTTCGTCTTTCTCTTTAGTAAATAGCAATATTCCTGCTGCCAGAAGAAATGGGAGGATGGCAACAGTTATATATAACATCAGCTTTTTTATAATCATAGCACTTCTACTCCAATAAAATAACCAATTTGTTGTTTCATCATATTAGTATATAAACTAATAATATACCATAAATTTCAAAAGAAGTAAGCAAGTAGTTGCTTAACCTCTTTTTAAGGTACAATCAAGTTGATTCATTTGTAAAAAAAGGGTATGGTAGAGAAGAGAAATTGACATTTACAAGGAAAAAAAGTATAATTAATTTGAATTCGAGATATTTTTTTATAAAGGAAGAATAATTATGGGCAATGAAGAAACAAATCAATCTTTAAAATTATTTATCGTTCTGTCAAGAGCATATCGTGCAATCAATGAAAACGTGAATAAACTCATTCACACATATGGCTTGAATCCGACAGAGTTTGCTGTCTTAGAACTGCTGTATCATAAAGGTGACCAGCCGCTCCAGCAAATCGGCGGAAAGATTTTATTGGCAAGCGGAAGCATTACGTATGTTGTCGATAAATTAGAGGAAAAAGGCTTCTTGAAGAGGGTTGCATGTCCTACGGATAGAAGGGTGACGTTCGCCTCCATTACTGACAGCGGGAAAGAAATGATTGAAACAATCTTTCCGAGCCATGAACAAAGAATTCATGATCTTATGTCTGAGCTTTCCACTGAAGAAAAGGAAACAGTCATTCAGCTTGTAAAAAGATTAGGCCTTTCTGCAAGCGGGAAAAAATAAACAATATTTGACTAAAGAGGGGGATTCCCCTCTTTTTTCTTTTCTCTATTATCGTTAAAATAATATATTAGTATAAACAAGTTTTCCTAAGGATGCAGGAATATGGAGGCTAGCTGTTTAATAAGAATAGGGAAGAATATGGTGTAAGATTTTTTCAGCTGTGCAACTAAATTAAGTAAGGATAATAGTTTGGGGGAATATATATGAAGTTTTCAGAATTTACATACGAAAGACCAGATGTACCTAAGATTAAAAAGGAGATGGAAGCATTATTAGCAGCCTTTAACAATGCTGAAAATGTCGATCAGCAAATTGCAGCAATTGAAGAAATTAATAAGATTCGCAACGATGTTTCCACACAGTTTAATATTTGCTATGTACGCCATTCTGTTGATACTGCTGATGAATTTTATCAACAGGAGCAGGATTATATTGATGAAATTTCCCCTGAAATAGAGGGCTTGGAAACGAAGTATTACGAGGCACTTGTTCAATCGAAATTTAAAGAGGAGCTTGAAGCAAAATGGGGAAGTCAATTATTTGCATTGGCTGAAGCCCAGTTGAAAGTCTTCTCCGAAGAAGTAATGTCCTTGCTGCAGCAGGAAAATAAACTGTCAACTGAATATACAAAGCTAATGGCATCTGCAAAGATTGAATTCGAAGGTGAAGAAAGAACTTTAGCGCAGATTGAGCCGTTTGCTGAATCAAAAGACCGTGCTGTCCGAAAGGAAGCAAATGAAAAGAAGTTTGCCTTTTTAGCGGAGAATGAGAGCCAGCTTGATCGGATTTATGATGATATGGTTAAGGTCCGCACAGAGATTGCAAAGAAATTAGGATACAATAATTTTGTTGAGCTTGCTTATTACCGTATGTATCGTACAGATTATGATGCAAAAATGGTTGCTAAGTTCAGGGAACAAGTGAAGGAGCATATTGTCCCTCTTGCTACTAAATTGAAGGAGAGACAGAGAAACCGTATAGGGGTAGATGCTCTGTTATATTACGATGAGTCTTTTAATTTTTTATCAGGTAATGCGGCGCCTAAAGGTGATCCGGATTGGATTATTGAAAATGGGCAAAAGATGTACGATGAATTGTCATCTGAAACGGGCGAGTTTTTCAAGCTGTTAAAACGTAATGAGCTCATGGATTTAGTCGCTAAAAAGGGAAAAGCGGGCGGAGGGTATTGCACCTTTATTGAAAATTATAAAGCGCCGTTTATCTTCTCTAACTTTAATGGAACATCCGGTGATATTGATGTATTGACACATGAAGCAGGGCATGCATTCCAGGTGTATTCAAGCGGTGCTAATTTCGATATCCCAGAATATTACTGGCCGACATATGAAGCGGCGGAAATTCATTCGATGAGCATGGAGTTTTTCACATGGCCGTGGATGGAGCTGTTCTTCCAGGAAGATGCAGACAAATATAAGTTTTCCCATTTAAGTTCTTCCTTGCTTTTCCTTCCTTATGGAGTTTCTGTAGATGAGTTTCAGCATTGGGTTTATGAAAACCCAAAGGCGACACCGAAAGAAAGAAAGCAGATATGGAGAGAAATTGAACGAAAGTACTTGCCTCATAAAGATTATGATGGCAATACCTATTTAGAAGAGGGTGGCTTCTGGCAAAGGCAATCCCATATTTACACATCTCCGTTCTATTATATTGATTATACTCTTGCTCAAATTTGTGCCTTCCAATTCTGGAAGCGTTCAAGAGAGAACCAGGAAGATGCTTGGGCAGATTATGTGAAACTATGCCAGCTGGGAGGAAGCTTGCCTTTTACAAAACTAGTAAAGACAGCGAACCTTATCTCACCATTTGAAGACGGCTGTGTCGAGTCAGTAATTGGAGAAATTGACGCTTGGCTAAATTCTGTTGATGACAGCAAATTATAAGGAGGAAGAAGATAAGATCACTTCTGATTGTTCTTTTTTAATTGCGTTTAGAAACAGTACTTGGCGGTACGGCTCTATTTATGTAGGACATATTGAAACAATTTATGGCTTACCAATAAAATAGACGATATGAGGATAACGAATATGATATTGAGCATCGCAATTGTCAGCTGAATATGGTCAACAGCAACCCCGCTCAAAGATCATTCCAATGCTCCCATTGTAGTAATAACTCGGAGGTTAGCTTGCCGACATTCATCAATAGGTGAGCAAGAAAAACAGACTCTGCTGAAACAGTATAGAAGAGGGCCAATTGTTCCATTATATCGGGAAATTGTTTTGAAAATTTATAATGTCCAGGATGCAGTTTAGTTTGCTGCTGAACTTGTTGAAAGTGCTGCATTTATGAATATCTCCTTTAATACAATAAGTTATGTCCAACGGCCATAAAGGTGCCTAGTGCAAAAAAGGAAAAATACACAAAACCGGCAAGAGTCATTCCTTGCCGGTTTTTTTCTTATTCATATATTTCTGTTTTAATTTCTTTTTCAGAAGGGTCCCAAATCATGATTGCTTTTGATTCTTCATTAGTTCCTGAAAGCTGAACAGTAATTGGTAAATAATCTGGGAGGATTTGTGATTCGATTTTGCCGCCGACATATTCTATCATAGCCGTAGTTTCGGAAGAAGTAATATTCGGTGCTTCAATATCAAGGGTGATATTGGACAACTCATCTTCTTCATACAAAAGCTTCCCAGTCATGATAATATTCAATGATTTAAACTGTGTTTGAATATCTTCCTCTAGCGTTGAAAGCACATTAGATAACGAACGGTCTAGACTCTCAAAGGTACTGGACGGAAAGGCGATATACTTTCTGTTTATTTCATTCCATTTAGCAATTGTATTATCATTTTTGTCTATATAAGAGGAAGCTAAAAATTTCCCTGGCACGATATTGCCTTTATTTGTTTCTTCATAAAGAGTTAAAAATATCGGAACATCTGGTATATCGCTGTTTGCTCTAATTCTTTTAAGAATTGTTTCCGCGATATTTTTCCCTTGCTCCTCAACTTCGTTTTTGCCGTTCTCCGTCTGATCTACTTTGATTTCATCTGTATAAACCAAACCTGCGTTGTCAGTCGCACGAATATAATAGATTTTATTCAAGGAAATAGCTAAGGAGATGCCTTGAATTTTCCCTTTGCTATTGACATAATCTTGTTCGAGAACATGTGAAAGCACTTTTGGGCTTTTTTTCTCATCCTTTAATATGTCACCAGTATCAGTTAAGGCTGGATTGAGCCCATTTTTTTTATCATCTGACTTTCTGGCAATCCAGCTGTTTATTGTGGCTGAATCCAAATATTGTCCCTCTTGAAGCAGGTAGTTATCAGTTGGGAAATGGTCTGTCGATAAATCCATCAACCCCATTTCGAGCTCCTTTATGTCGACTAAATTATCAACATTGTTTACAATAGCACCTCTAGCAATATTGACCTTAACAGGCTCGGCTATCCGGTAAATTTCTTTGTTTTGGATAACAGTAGTTGGAACAGTTTCTTCTGTGCCTCCATTGCCAGTGTCGTTATTACAAGCCGTGAGCAGTGTCACTAAAACCGTACTCAGTAGTAATTTTTTGTATTTCATTAAAGTAGCTCCTAACATGAGTAAAAATATGTACAAAAATGCATACCATGGGTATGGCAACACGAAAATGTCTTGTTAAATAAATCAAATAATAGGTTTGTAAAGCCAATGTTTATTCTACCATGTAGATTTTTTTTAGTAAAATGATGACTGATAGAGTTTGGATATAAATAAAATTAGTTTATTCTAAATCTCCTTCTAATTATAACAACGCCGCATTTAGTATTCATGGTAAGATCAAGGAGAAAA
>JAPSHL010000213.1 GCA_031179905.1 Bacillus sp. (in: firmicutes)
TAATACAGATGGCATATACTTATCTACCCATTTATAAATATAACTTAATGCCCAAACGGATAAAATGATAGGAATTACCGTACCAGAATAATTAATGACAGGGATAGGCAAACCTATAAATTGGAATTGGCTTATCTCTCCAAGCTTTGCCGCATCAAGCAAAGACGGGTACATAAATCCGCCTGCTACTGCAATGGCTAAGTATTGATTAGTTTTAAAAATCTTAGCTGCTGACGCTGCTAAAAAGAATGGCAAAAAATAAAAGACACCGCTGGCAATTAAATCAAGTATGACGACTGTTTCACTTTCCTTAGGCAATATATTCAGAGCTAATAAGCCTGCCAAGATTCCCTTAATCATACCTGCACCTGCTATTGCAGGAACAATAGGTCCAAAAACCCCTGAAACTACATCCAGTATTCTCCCGAACAAACTTTTTGGGGTTTTATCTTCATGTGATTGGCTCCTTTCCTCCTTCTTTTCCAGCTCTTCCATTAAGATAGAATAGTAGGATTGCACATTGGTACCAATTATGACCTGATATTGATCACTCTGCAATTGCTCCCCGATTACTCCCTCTATCTTTTTAACATTTTCATGGTCGATTAGTGACTGGTCTGCTAAATCAAACCGAAGTCTTGTCAT
This sequence comes from Bacillus sp. (in: firmicutes), assembly GCA_031179905.1. Taxonomy (GTDB): domain Bacteria; phylum Bacillota; class Bacilli; order Bacillales; family Cytobacillaceae; genus Niallia. The sequence goes on from JAPSHL010000213.1 coordinate 646, forward strand.
ACAATGCCAAGCTCTCTTAATATTTTCTTTCCCGCCGACATAGGCTATGATTTTTTTAACAGCTTCTTTTTCCTTCATATAACAGCATCCTCTCCTGATTCAATAAATGCATTTGTAAAGCTTGCTAAATGGAGCCTTGATTTGACAAGGAAATAATAGCACAGTGCAAACATTTATGAAAACGGTTTAAAAAGAACCAAAAAAAGAAGGAATCCCTTAATATACTTGGTTTTTACTGCTATTACCACAGCAAATTGGTACGGTAAATGAACATATAATGATAACTTTCCTGACCAAATTGACTTCTTGTTTTGCCCTGTGCTTAAATGGAAGCACTAAACGGCTTGATTTGACTTGAAAGAAATGTAGAGAGAAGGAGATTAATAGTTGGAACCGACAATCATTACTGACATTACATCATTTATAACAAACCCGCACCGGCATAATCTTATTGTTGTGAAAGTAGAAACAAATAAAGGGATCTACGGATATGGATGTGCTACTTTTCAACAGCGTCCATTAGCTGTTCAGACAATAATTGATGAATATTTAAGACCATTGCTGTTAGGCCGAGACGCCAATCACATTGAAGATAACTGGCAAATGATGATGGTAAATTCCTATTGGCGAAACGGGCCTGTCATCAATAATGCCATTGCAGGCATTGATATGGCGTTATGGGATATTAAAGCAAAACTTGCTAATATGCCTCTATACCAGTTATTTGGGGGGAAATCTAAAAATGCAATAGCTGCTTATACACATGCAGATGGATTGACGATGGAGGAGTTACTCAGTGAGGTCGACAGGTTGTTAGAAAAGGGATATCGCCATATACGCTGTCAGCTTGGCAAATATGGCGGGAAAAACCATAACATGCATTTGCCGAAACAGACTGGCGATGGAGAATATTTTGATCCGGATATTTACCGGAAGGATGTTGTTGCAATGTTCGGCAAATTGCGGGAAAGATACGGCTATTCAATACATTTCCTTCACGATGTGCATGAAAGGCTTTTTCCTAATGAAGCACTCCAACTTGCGAAGGATTTGGAACCTTATAAACCATACTTCCTGGAGGATTTGCTCCCGCCTGACCAAAATGAATGGCTTGTAACATTAAGGAGTCAATGCAGTACGCCCATTGCTACCGGAGAATTGTTTAATAACCCGCTTGAGTGGCGAAATCTGATTGCCAACAGGCAAATTGATTTTATCCGCTGTCACGTCTCACAAATCGGCGGAATTACTCCAGCATTAAAGCTCGCTGCCTTATGTGAAAATTTCGGTGTCCGCATTGCTTGGCATGGACCTTCTGACATGACTCCAATAGGTGTTGCCGTAAATACACACCTAAATATTCATCTCCATAATGCAGCGATTCAAGAAATACAAGAGCCAGATGAACGGACAAAGATAATGTTCCCAGGCAATGTTGAAGTGGTAGATGGCTATATATATCCAATCGAGCGTAACGGTATTGGTGTTGAATTTGATGAAGAACTTGCGCGCAACTATCCTGTCATCTATCGAAGGCATGAGTGGACAGAAGCCCGCTTGCCAAATGGAAGCATCCACACACCGTAACTAACCTTACAACCATTCTGCTCCTTCTGCAAAAATCAGTAAAAATAATTTTATCACTGAGGTATAATGATGAAAAAACGAGATTTCATAGCAGAAGACATTCTCAGCAAAATTTATCAAAATAAATACAAAGCTGGTCAAAAGCTCCCTACGGAGAGGGAGCTTTCAGATATGTATGTAGTTTCAAGATACACTATTAGAGAAGCGTTAAAAAAACTTGTTAATATTGGAGTTGTCACTATAATCCAAGGTTCTGGCATCTTCGTATCTGACACGAAATATAAAAGCCCGTTGATTTATAATTCGTTGACTGAAAAAAAATTCGAGGAAATTCGCTCAGAAATTATTTATTTTAAAAAAATTAAGCCTAATCAGGAATTAGATAAGATTTTTGATTTACGCAATATACCTCATGCGAATTTATGGGAGTATAAACGGGTAAGGATTGTCGACTATCAAAAAAGGCAGATTGAAACCTCGGTTCTTCCTTTCTCCTATTTTCCAGACCTTAATGAAGATATAATAAAAAAATCTGTTCATGAGTATGTACAGCAATGCGGTTATCAAATTTCCCATTTCATTACAACATATCATGCTATTAATATTTCTAAAGAAGATGCAGATCTGCTTAACTGTAAAAAAGGAAGTGCCGCTATGAGTATTATAAATAGAGGAATATTAGAAAACGGCAAGGTGTTTGAGTATAGTGAAATAATCAATTTGGATTACTCTGTTTCTTATTTCACCCCTTTCAATAAACATAGTCATGAATACAGGAAAAATTAATCCGTTACATACCCAAAAACCAGCAGCAATCCTAGCCGCTGGTTTTTCTCTACTTACTCAATCTTATGAGTGATGTTCTACAATTTTATTCATATCTTCAATCTTTGCCGTAACCTTCCCCGCATATGTATAATCGCCGTAACAATAGGGATACCGGAAATTTAGTTTATCGTTATTGCAAGTATACAAATCTGGTGATTTTTCCACCATATATTCAGAGTATGATTTAGCAATATCTTCACTATGATTGGTTTCATTGCTGACAACATAATCAATATAACCTGGTCCCATATTATAGCTTTGGATAATTGTATCAAGGTCTACCCCGTTTGCCTCTCCATATCTGTACATTTCTGAAAAATGGAAGACTCCTTGTTTAATACTTTCAGTTGGATCAGTGATTTCATTTCGACTTAACCCAGCAGATTCAGATGACTGCATAGGATCATTACCTTTCCCGTGGCTTTCCTGGTCCATTATCGCAAGTAAAACAGGTGCAAACTCATCCGGCTCCAAATCATTTCTTTCTAATTCATCCATGATATCAGGCAAATAATTCACTAGTCTCGTTTGTTCCGTTTGTTTAATGGATTTAGCTGTTACTAAGTATCCAATATACACAATCATTATTACCAAAATTAGGATTGGCAGTTTCCGTATTTTTCTTCTTTTCTTCAATTTAATCCCTCATTAAAGCAATTTAATAATTTCGTTATCTACTTAATCCATTATACAAGATATAGACAGAAATTTCTTTCTCCAACAGAAAGGTCAGAATATTTTTACCCTTTCGTTTTTTCTATTGAGAGGAAATAATTAGATTAAGGATAAACCAATTAAAAAAGGAAAAGGGGTGAGACTCCTACTTAAGTCGGAAATCCCAGCAAGGGACTTTAATATTACCTCATTACTAAGAAAAATAGGAACAGCTTTATTTTAAGTTTAAGTGTCTAGAGTCTAATCGATTACTTTCCCGCTAATAGTGCTACTGCTGCTTTAACTGGAATTACATTCGCAAACCGTTTGTTCCAAATCTTATAGTTATAAAATTGATAGGTTTTTTCCCCTGATAGGAACTCATTATCATATGTGCTGTTCGTTTCTTCCGGTATGATGACTTGAAATCCTAACTCAAAAGCACTTTTGCAAGTCGAATCAATACAGTATTCTGTTTGCAGGCCTACTAAAACTATTGTTTTCGTTCCATTTTCCTTTAAATACTCTCCCAATCCTGTTTTCAGGAATGCGCTATTATAACGTTTAGCGAATGTCTTCTCTTTATTAATTGGAGCGATTTCTGAAAGTACTCTCCAGCCTTCTGTGTCCCGCTCTAGTTCCTCGCCTTCATCTTCTTCATGCTGTACATAGATTACTTCCTGGTTATTATCTCTTGCAGCACTAATCAGCAGCTTAATATTGTTAATCAATTTCTGTTCATTGTATGGATGCTCTGCCATCAATGCCTCTTGAACGTCAACTACCAGCAGGACTGTATTGCCCATCGTTTTTTCCTCTCCTCTTAGGCTATAATCTTCATAAAAATAAGGATAAACTCGAATTCTAAATATAAATTAACGATTTACCTTTTTGTTTCTAAATGTTAGGAGTTTATATAACCCATACCCTAACACAAGCAGCCCTAATAAGTTTAAAAGTTGCCATGCACCAGTAAAAAATGACATAGTTTTCCTCCTGTAACTTCTTTGTTGATAACCTTACCATATATTCCTATTTCTCAATAGCTATTTAGGAAGAATTTTTCCCATTAAATCCTGATGTATTTATAATGACCTAGTTTTCTGATAATTACAAAACATTACTTTTTATTAAACTATCAATATGGTATATTTTAGCTATTACTAGTTAGGAGGGTTATTAATGGCAAATGATTTTCGCAAACCTGATTTTGAGATTTCTAAGCAATTTATAGACCGCTGGTCACCAAGGTCCTTTTTAGAAAAAGAGATCCCAGAGGATATCTTATTCAGTGTCTTTGAAGCGGCTCGCTGGGCCCCTTCTGCATCAAATGTACAGCCATGGAGATTCGTCGTTGCTCGTACGAAAGAGGATTTGGAAAATTTCCACTCCTTTATTGTCCCTGGAAATCTTACATGGGCTAAATTTGCTCCAGCTTTAGCTGTTATTATTTCAGAAACGAAGACTGAAAGAGGAGAAAATGCTTGGCATGCTTTTGACGCTGGTACAGCATGGAGTCACCTTGCTCTTGAAGCTGCCAATAAAGGTTTGATCACACACGCTATGGGAGGCTTTGATAAAGAAAAAGCTCGTCAGGTTCTAAATGTGCCAGCAGACTATTCTATCCATGCAGTAATTGCCATTGGCTATCAAGGCGAAAAAAACACCCTGCCAGAAAATCTGCAAGAACGTGAAAAACCAAGCGGAAGACGTCCATTAAAGGAATCTCTTTTTGAGGGGACTTTCGGTAAAGATGCCCTTTAAGTAAATTAAGTTAATAGTTATATACATAAGTAAATGGGAAACGGCGTACCGTTTCCCATTTCTTCTCTTTAGGCGTTAGCGTTAGCTTGCGTCGGTTCTAGTCCATCCAAAATCATGTATCCCTCTTCATATTTAAAGATTGGCCGATAAACATCTCCCCACTCTTTCAACGTATCTTCAATAAGCAAACGCAGGGATGATGCTGTTTCGTCTCTCTCGTTCGTATTATTTGTTTTATGTCTGCGGTGATAAAGCATAAGCTCGTCTATCCAATAGAAACGGTGTGAAACGATAAGCTTCAGTAAGATTCTTATATCTTCGACGTATCTCCCGCCATATGGATCATCCACAGGCCAGCCTCCTACCTTTTTTACAGCAGAAGTTCTGAAACATCTTGGCCAAATTGAGGTGTTTGCTTGTATAAAATCATATGGATTTGTATAATGTCTGCCTTTTTTGATTCGCGACATATAAACTTGTCCATTTTCATCTTCGAAACTAATATTGATATTGCCGCTGATTACCGCAACTTCTTCCGGTTGTTTTTTTGCCTCATTAACTAAGCTTTGTAATGTGTTTGGATAAAACCAGTCGTCAGGATCAAGCTGTACAAAAAAAGGAGTCTCTATATGCC
>JAPSHL010000214.1 GCA_031179905.1 Bacillus sp. (in: firmicutes)
TTGTGTCGCCTATTCTAGCTGATTATATCATTTGTAAATGTCTTTTTTCCTATTAAGTATTTTTCAATCACTTGCTCGTTAAGCTCATAACCGATACCTGGACTAGTCGGGACTTCTATTTTTCCTGGGACAGACATAGTAACCTCAGGCAGAATAATGTCTTCCTTCCAATAGCGATTGGAAGCAGAAGTATCGCCTGCAATTGTAAAGTTCGCAAGTGAGGTAACCGCAATATTATGAGCCCTACCGACACCAGCTTCAAGCATCCCCCCGCACCAGACAGGAACATTGTGTTTTGCACATAAATCATGAATTTTTTTTGCTTCAGATAATCCGCCAACACGGCCAATTTTTAGGTTGATAACCCTGCAGCTGCCAAGCTCGATTGCTTTGCGGGCATCTTCTGGGGAATTGATGCTTTCATCGAGACATATCGGTGTATCAAGCTGCTTCTGCAGAACAGCGTGGTCAATCATGTCATCATATGCTAAAGGCTGTTCAATCATCATCAGCTTAAATTGATCGAATTTTTTTAAATGTTCAAGACTATCAAGAGAATATGCAGAATTGGCATCAGCCATGAGGGGGATGTTGAACCCGAACTTCTCTCTGATTTTAGCCAATGGTTCTAAATCATAGCCTGGCTTAATTTTTATTTTTATTTTTTTATAACCATCTGCAAGGTAACTTTCTATTTTCATGAAAAGATCGTCTATTGTCTTTTCAATTCCGATGCTTACTCCAACATCAATACTATTTCTAGTCCCCCCAAGTGCTCGTGCAAGAGACACTCCTTTTTTCTTGCTGTAAAGATCCCAAACAGCCCCTTCTAATGCGGCTTTTGCCATATTGTTTCTCCTGATTGGCGCGAATATTTCAGAAACATCATCTGGATGATTGATACTGCTGTTAAATAAGATGGGAATCAAAAATTCCTCTATTATATGCACGGAAGTGCCTGTGGTTTCTTCGCTGTAGCCTGGATTGGGCATGGCAACAGACTCTCCGTAGCCTATATGTTCGCCACTGAACATTTTAATGAGTAGGAAGTCTTTTTCAGTCAATCTCCCGATACTTGTCACAAATGGATGCAGCAACGGCATCTTTAAATGAAGGAGCTCCAACTTTTCAATCTTCAAAACTGTTACACTTCCCTTAGTTATTAATTATTAAGGCTTTGACAAAAATAAGATAGGGCAGCACACCGGCTATCTTTTTATTGTTTTTTCTCGCTTTCTGTCCTGAATCCTGCAAGCCGTTCGTAAATAGCCTTAAGCTTTTTCTCTTCTCCTGCTTCAGTCGGCTTATAATACTGTGTTCCTTTAAGCTTCTCTGGCAAATACTCCTGATTGACCCAGCCGCCGAATGTGCCGATTGGATAATCATGAGGGTAAACATACCCTACGTGGCCGAGTACCTTGCTTCCTGCATAATGACCGTCACGAAGATGCATCGGAATATCACCGACATGGCCGCTCCTAACATCTGCAATTGCCTCATCAAGCGCCTTGTATGCTGCATTGGATTTAGAGGACAAACACATTTCCACAACGGCAACTGATAAAGGAATTCTTGCTTCTGGCAGACCTAGTCGCTCACTAGCCGTGACAGCAGCAAGCACATTATTGCCTACCGATGTTTTTGCAAGACCAATATCTTCATAGGCGATAACAAGCAGTCTCCTGTTGACGGCAACAAGATCGCCTGTTTCCAGGAGATGGGCAAGATAATACAGGGCAGCATCAACATCGCTCCCGCGAATGCTTTTTTGCAGGCTCGAAAGCAAATTATAAAAATGAGAGCCTTTCTTATCGCCATATACTCCGACCTTTTCAATCATTTGTGCGACAGTTTCATCGGTTATGACAAACATGTCTCCTTCTTTGTCAGAGGAATAGACAATTGACTCTAAAAGAGTTAAGGATTTCCTTGCGTCCCCATTTGTTCCTTGAGCTATTTTTTTTATTTGTTCATCGCTTATCTTAATCGACAGACTGCCAAGACCCCGTTCTTCCTTAATAGCTCTAGTGAGCAGCTCCTCGATATCGACATCTGTTAATCTTTTAAGCTGCTTGATTTGTCCGCAGCGGCTCCTGATGGCTGGGTTCACATCATGATAAGGGTTTTCAGTCGTCGCACCGATTAAAACGATATCGCCTCTTTCCACATGGGGAAGCAAATAATCCTGCTGCGCTTTATTGAAGCGATGAATTTCATCAAGAAATAACAGCACCTTCCCTGTCAACCTCGCTTCATCGACGACTGCCTCTACATCCTTTTTACCTGCTGTAGTCGCATTCAAGGCAACAAACGGTAAATTCGTCGTGCCGGCAATGGCAAAGGCAATAGAGGTCTTCCCTATGCCTGGCTCCCCATATAAAAGCATCGATGGGACATGGCCGTTTTTTATCATTTTATATAAGCCTGTTTGTTTTCCGATAATCTCTTTTTGCCCGACTACTTCATCAATGGTAGTCGGTCGCATTCGATATGCTAGTGGTTCTCCATTCACTGATATTTACACCTCTCACATGCACTTCTTTAGAAACTATTATATCGCAACTTACCAAAGAAACGAAAAGTTTAGAACAGAACAGCAAAAAGCGGAATGGTTACACCATTCCGCAAACCCAAACTATGCAGCAACATCTCTTTTCTTAAATACTAAGAAAGCAAGGAGATGAAAAATCAAGAAATAGACACAAAGCATTACAATCGAAAATGTTAAAGTCATGCCTTTCACTAATGGCGCGCCTTCTAAATATTGAGTCAAATCCGTATTTGCGAACAAAATATACTTTGCCCATTCAAACTTAGTTGACAGCATATAAGTCACGGTACTGCCCATAAACATTAAGAATATGGAGATACCAACAGCAAGAGAACTATTGCGGAATACACTGGAAATCATAAACGCCATTGTCGTAATCATCAACAGATTTATCGAGTTTAGTCCGTATGTTATTAAGAGATGGAGGAGCATACTTTGTTCTGTCACAGTTCCATTATGATAGTTTAAATATGGAATGCTGCTTTCAGGAAACCCAAACAATATTGCTCCCAGCAACAAGGCAAAACCAAACAGAATTAAAATTAAACATATTCCAAACAGTAATATAGAAAAATACTTAGACAGCAGGATTTTAGCTCTTCCAATTGGGCGAATCAGCAGCAGCTTCACTGTTCCCCATGTAAACTCGTTTGCGACTATTCCTGCAGCGATGATAATCGTAAATAAGCCGGCAAAGGAGATGAGTTCTGAACTATCTGATACAAAATCCCATGCTGAGTAATCCACATTAGTAGAGATATCATGCTCTAACCGATATTCATTGAGAGCAATCTGAGTTCTCATATATTCAATTGAATCAGGGGGAACTGTTCCTTCATCAAGCTGTTTTTGAAAATCTTTATTTTCCATTTCCAAACCTTTCCGCCAATTTTCATTGTCAGGAACGGATAAGCCATTTTCCTGATATTTCGTAATTGCTGCTATTGCGATGACGCTCAGCAGCAATAGAACAACCATTATGTGGGTTGCTGTACGCTTCCACGTTTTCATCCATTCATTTTGAAGCAGCTGCAGCATTATGATTCCCCCTTTTCATTTGTCACTTCTAAGAATCTGTCTTCGAGTGTTTTGGAAACTTCCCTAATTCCATATATAGAGAAATCCTTACTTGCAAGTAATTTTACTAATGCAGGTATCTGGTCTTTCGTCACGGGAATTTCTAAGCCTGTTGTGCTTTTTGACACCTTTATGCCAGGCAAATACTCACGTACTGCACTTAGAGCTTCATCTATACATTCCAATTCCACTTCATATAGCTTTTCTGTGTTGCTGACAAAATCCTTTACCGATTGGACATCCACAAGTTTGCCTTGCTGAATAATGCCAATGCGGTCACACATCATTTCCATTTCCGACAACAGATGGCTGGAAACTATAACAGCCATTCCCCTGTCTCTGGCCAGCATTCTTAAATGGTCGCGAATTTCTCTTATTCCTGCTGGATCTAGGCCGTTTGTCGGCTCATCCAAGATAAGAACTTTCGGATCATGCAATAAGCATTGAGCAAGCCCAAGCCTCTGTCTCATACCAAGAGAATAGGTTTTAACCTTGTCTTGTATTCTATCTGTCAGGCCGACAAGCTCCACCACTTCATTTATCTTTGCTTTTGAGACCCCTTTAGTCATCCGAGCATAATGGACTAAATTATCGTAACCTGACAGAAATTTATACATCTCTGGGTTTTCTACAATTGCACCAACATGCTGCACAGCCTTTTCGAATTCCTTTTTAATACTACTTCCGCATATAAAGATATCTCCATCAGACATGTTTATCAGGCCAACAATCATTCGAATAGTCGTTGTTTTCCCGGCACCATTAGGGCCTAGAAAGCCGAACACTTCCCCTTCTTCTACAGTAAAGCTTAAACTGTCAATGATTTTCCTGCCTTTAATCATTTTTGAAACATTTTTCAGCTCAACAATGCTTGCCATTCTCTTCTCCCCTTTCTATGAATGCTTTATATTTTTTTTCATCCACTCAACAACAGACAGCCCCTCCTCTTCTTTCAGCTGATCCACATGGAAGTGTGCTGTCATATGCCCTTTATTAATTACAACTACATCATCTAAAATTGGTTCAATTTCAGCTATTTCATGTGTGGCGATAATAACCGTCTGTTTTTCAAAATCAATATAGTGAAGCAATCCCTTTACAATTGATTCTCTCACCATTGGGTCCAGTCCTGAAAACGGCTCATCAAGCAACAGAACAGGAACTTTCCTGCTTAAAGAGATGACAAGCTTCAATCTCCCTCTGTTTCCCTTCGACAATTCCTTCATTTTTTTTGCCTTATCGAGCTCCATGAAACGAAGAAGCTCCTCCGCTGTCTCGAGGCTTAAATCTTCAAACTGGGATGCTGAATAGCTAATCATGTCAGCAACGGTAAAACCCTCATAGAACATATCTAACTCTGTCAAATATGATACATCTGCTGCAATTTTCCGGTTGGCTTTTTTACCGTTTACTGTAACAGTTCCAGATGTAGGCTGAACGAGTCCTGCAATCATTTTTAATGTAGTCGATTTTCCGCTCCCATTAGCACCGACTAAGCCGTAAATTTTCCCTTGTTGGAAGGTGAAATCCACCTCTTCTAACGCTGTTTCTTTCCCATACTTTTTGGTGACACTCTCGAATATTATCAAGATTCGGCCTCCTTCCTTTTGTTAAAATGCTGTTTCAGTTCTGCAATGATTTCCTCTTCTGATATTCCGAGTTCCTTCATGCTCTCGACAAACCGGTTGACAAGTTCGAGTTGCAATTTTTTCTTCACTTCCTCTAGCACTTCCTTCTTTTCGGTGACGAATGTTCCTTGCCCTCTTCTCGTTTCCACGATATTCATCCTCTCCAATTCACTATAGGTTCTTTGGATCGTATTTGGGTTCACTCCTGAATCAATGGCCATTTCCCGAACAGAAGGAAGCTTTTGGCCATCCTTTAAATCCTGTCTTGCAATCTGCCGCATTATCCGGTCGACAATTTGCATATAAATCGGCCGCGATGGCTTGTAGTCATCTGCCATTCTGCTTACACCTCCACTTTCTTATCTAACAACCAGGAAGAAAGCCAAAAAAGCAGAAATGCTGTCATACAATATCCAGCTAGGACAAACACTGATATGTCGGCCGTTTCAAAGCTAGCTTGAAAGGAATTCGCCCCTGTTTCCATCTGAAAGGCTCTACTTAAATTAAACATTCCTATTTCTTTTAAATCTTTAATAAATCCGATTTTCCCGAGCAATCCTTTCAGCAATTCCCAGCCGTACCAAATAGCAATCAATACGATCCAGCGAAATTTCTTCAGCCACGGAATGCCTGCCATACTGTGGAAGACAGTCCAATAAAAGATGACCCAAATGCTCAAGTAAAAGGAAATCCACCAAACTGCTACAGCAATCATCACAATATCAACTGCCGAGAACATTTCTTGAAATTCAGTTAAAGTTGTGATGCTTAGAATTGTAATAATAGTTATTAAAACAGTAGAGCACAGCGATAATAATGAACTGG